>DATFCH010000030.1:0-10979 GCA_035253345.1 Nitrososphaeraceae archaeon | reverse complement strand
ACCATGACAAAGACAAATGGAATAGACATCATGATGATGATGACGATGATGATGACAGAGACCATGACAAAGACAAATGGAATAGACATCATGATGATGATGACGATGATGATGACAGAGACCATGACAAGGATGATGATTTCAAATTGACTGTCAGGCTAGTTAGTGACGAAGAGAAAGAAAGGTCAGACTATAAAGTCAAAGTTAGCGGAAAAACAAAATCAATAGATGGTAAAGAATTTGAAGATGATGGTAAAGCAAGTGTAAAGTTCTCCCTCAAAGATGCAGATAACAAAGAGAGAGTATGCATTACTAATGAAAGAAATGATAATGAAACATGTAAGAGATTTAATACTGATGGAGATGAAGGTACTGTTAAATTCGATATAGGTTAGTGAAATAACCTTTTTTTATAGTAACTTTTATTTTTATTTCTTAATAACCAAACCTTAGTTGAATTAAGTTTCTAATGATAAAAACTAAATAATATTAGTTGAATCCTACTACATGGATGATTCCACTCCCGATGGTAAGGACATTCGGGACCATTTTCAAACATTTGATTTTAAAACTATGTATAGTCGTTATTAGAGCATTAGTTAATAGAATGGTATTTTCATCTATCTAAATAAGCATCGGTTTACTTTCAATTACATCTCTAAATTTAGATAAATCTTCATTTCCTGACTCTAATCCATATATAAAATTATTTACTGCAATTTTGAAGTCTTCAAATATCTCCTAACAATGAAAGTATATGTTCTTGTAGTAGAATCATATAATATTCCACAATCATCATTATCTTCAATTACTATTTTCGCATTACCATCAATCATATAAGCATGTGCCTGTCCACATCTAATGTCACTGTATATATTATGATAACATTTAATATGATCATAAATATTATGATTATATCTAATAAAAAATTCATATTTGGGACCAAGACGTTTGAAGAATTCATTAAAACATTTACGATTATAACCATGAAATCTATTTTTTTACCTATCAGAAATTGTCCCCAATATTCAGTATAACAACAAAGTGCTAAAGCAAGAAGAAAGTTGGGAGCCCTCGCTGGAGTATTTACCAGTGATAATGTTTTTTCTAAATCTCCAAACATAAAATCTCCAACATTCTTAAATGAAACTATGTGATCAATAGTATCCGAGTTATTATTCATCTGATGTATTTTAGATATAGTTATGCTTATTATTACTAAATATTGAATATATTTAAAGCAACAAAATCTTTTGGTTTATTTTATCAGCTAGTTATATACTTTTGATCTCTTGCATGCTTATAAAACTGTAATTCATATAATCTATCTATATGCAAAAAATTGCAGCATGTTTATGGTTCGATGATAAAGCGGAGCAGGCAGCAGACTTCTATACCTCAATTTTTAAAAACTCAAAGGTAGGCGATATAACCCGATATGGAAATGAAGGATATGAGATTCATGGAAGAAAGGCAGGCTCTATAGCTACTGTGGAATTTAAAATCGAAGATCAAGAATTTGTAGCTCTTAACGGTGGCCCTATATTCAAATTTAACGAAGCTATTTCATTTCAAATATATTGTGATACGCAAGAAGAAATAGATTATTATTGGAAAAAACTTTCCGAAGACGGTGACGAAAAGGCTCAGCAATGCGGTTGGCTCAAGGACAAATACGGCGTCTCATGGCAAATCGTTCCTACAGTTTTAATCAAGATGCTAAAAGACAAGGATATTAAGAAATCGGATAGAGTCATGAAGGTTATGCTTCAAATGCACAAGCTCGACATAAATATTTTAAGACAAGCTTATGAGGAAATATAACTATGAGAAAGGTAATAGCAGCTCTACAAACGTAGGTCGATGGCTACATTGAAGGACTCCAGAACTAGATTGGATGATGGCAGAGGATGAAGAGGCTTGATAGGACATTAATGAAACACTCAACTCTATAGACACAATTATCTTAGGACGACTGATGTATCCTGAATATGAACAATATTGACTTGCCTTCCTGGGAAATCCTACAGGGACTAAGAATGAGAACGCCTATACACGTCGTGCTGATAAAAACCTCATATAGTCATTTCCAAAACCCCTTGACAAAATTGGTTGGAAAACAACGAAAATTATCAAATACGTAGTTCTATTGCTATCCATAACAAATAGTAGTTTTTCCAGCCAATTTAAATAACAGTTCATCAATTATGAATGCTGTTACTCTTTTCCTCTTATAAAGAGGATAGTGGCTGAATTTCTGAATCCAATTCCATTCCGATACATAACACTCTCTTCTCATCTCCGAACAACACTAATGACTTTGATGTATTGTGTAAACTCAATCCACGAAAGTACAAATACAAAGAATACATAACTATGATAATGGATGTCCTATTTCTCTCAAATGTTATAATCATAACATGATAAGAATAGAGATCTATTTCCTAAACTTAACAGAGCCAAATAAGCTATAGAACCAATATCAAGTAACAATTAGATTTCTGTATAAAAATTTTTAAAAGATTCCATAATATTTTCTTTCTTTTGATTATCTTTACTCCTTCTTTCTTGAACATTCTGCCATTCATTGGTATATGAATAAGTAACATCATCTACAGAATCATAGGAAAAAGCCAAAATGTATTTGTATTTCTTTCCCCAATTTTTTTCATAGTAATGAGGATGATTTAAGGAAATCGGATACTCCAAGGTAGAATCAATATGTATCCATTTGTTCTCTATTAATGCTTCATTCCAACAATGATCTAGATAATCTTGTACAATTCTTGTTTCAATAGATAGTGAATTTAAAAGTGCGCCAAATAGCATTGACCATTCACTGCATCTTCCTATTCTGCTATCTGCTATTCTTTTTATTTCTCCATATCTTGGAAATACTATTTTTGATGACTTACAATTGAGACATTCGTAAACTTCAGTCATCCTTAGCTTCCAAGAATTACTTTTAATTATGCTAAAATGCAAAAGCATATTACAATTTTGGCACTTGATAGTTTTGTTACAGCTACTATTCATCCATTTCATATAATCTTTCTTAAACCAATCAAGAAGTGGTTTTAAAAAAGATATGTCATTTTTATTTTCTCTGCTTATTATTATCATTATCTCTTCTTTAATTTTTGATGGAATTAGATGATTAACATAAGCAAGAACTTCTCTGTCTCTAAATTGTCTTGTTACGTTTTTATACAATATAAAAGAATCTTTTGTATAAGGAAAACTAAAGGTATTTTTGCTAATTTTATGGATTTTAAACAAATTATAATATTATTACTGTTTTTTTTAATAAAAGAATTATTGTCAAATCAATACATAAATGCAAATAACTGATAATTGATAAAAATAGAATAACTCAAGCAATCCAAGCATGTCGGATTTTTAATTATAGAGTATATTTTAAGTCTAATTATCACAGAATGTGAAGGTGCCGATAAAGTAAATTCGATAGATTCTAATATTAAAATGGCATTCCTTACCGGCGCTCATGATATTGTAAATAATAGAAAAGAATTAAAAATATTCATGAAGCCCATATCCATAACTCTATTGCTCTATATTGTAAAAAAGTATATGAAAAACCATTAAATAATTATATTTATTTTTAGTGCCTAACTATTATCGAAAATATTTTAAGCTACCTTAAATAGCTCTTTAATATTTTTATATTATGTTAGCCAAAATTGCCCTAATAGACGACGACCATGATATAATTACCCTCTTCTCTGAAATCCTTGAACTAAATGGCTATACAATTGCTACGTTTACAGACCCTATAGACGCTTTCACAAATTTACAAGCTAACATAGAAGATTATGATTTGATTATTAGTGATTTTAAAATGCCTTGCTTATCAGGAAACTCTTTATGTCAAAAATTACTCACTATTAACCCAGAACTTAAAGTGATAATCATATCAGCATACTCAGATATAGAGTACGATAGAAAATTCACGTTTGTCTCTAAGCCTCTTTCCATGCCAAAACTACTGCAAATTGTAGGTGAAAAATTAAAAGAACAAAAAAAACCTCAGGTAAGTATTGTATAAAATGGTATCATTTTTTTCTCCCAATATAGCATGGTAGCCAAAGCAATTGCTATCGTCGAAGACGAGAAAGATTTGCTCTATATATTTAAAGAAGCATTAGAACTGAATGGTTTCAGAGTATGCGGATTTACCAGCTCTGAGGAAGCTTTGAGTTACATAACAAAAAATCCAGAGGATTTTGATTTGATTATATCGGATTATCGTATGCCTGATATTAATGGGAATGATTTGTGTACCAAACTGTTAACCTTTAATTCTAGTCTTAACATTATCTTAATGTCTGCATTTCAGGATTTCAAATACAACCCCAAATTTAAATTCATAGGGAAACCTATACCTCTATCCAAACTACTAATTATCGTAAAAGAAATTTTAGACGAAACCAAGACGTTGGTATAGACCACGATTGGAAATTTTTTTGTTACAAAATTGTAATAAATGATAATTAAAATTTAATTAAAGGATTTCTCATGCATGTTAAGTTCAAGTAAAAGAAACTCCAATATATGGAAGTATGTAATGACAACAAGCAGGTTAGTTAATAATACTATCAAATAGTTATAACATTATTGATTAATTTCTAATAGTTACATAATAAATGACACTTCATTTGTTTTTAATCTTAATATACAATATAGTATATTGAAGTTGAGATAGTCATATGTCGACCTCATCGAACTTTGATAAAATAAAAATATTGATAATAGACGATAATCCAGATATCAATAATTTATTTAAAATATATTTAGAAAGTGATGGTTGTTGTCGAGTTGATTCATATACAAATCCCATAGAGGCACTCTATTACTTTAAAAAAAATGTATATGATTTAATACTAATTGATCTGAAAATGCCACAGATAGATGGAGTAGCTATGTTTAATGCATTAAAAAATAGAGATAATAAAGTAATTATCTGTTTGATTACTGCCAATTTATCTTATCTCGAACAACTTAAAGTAAAAATTCCCAATATAGAAAAATATGTAATACACAAACCAATACTATTAAGAAATCTTAAAGATAAAATTAATGAACTAATATTGGAAAGAAGTAAAATAATGTTTCATTAGTAGAATTTATTTATTAACTCCGTATTTAAAAAATAATTACAATAGGAGGTTATAAGCACTCAAATTTCCGATCTATGATTAATTACTAAAAATATATAGATAGTGCAAAATCACCAGTAACTTTTAATAAATATATATTTTATGGAGTATAAAAGATACCATTTTGGATGAGTACAATATGCACTAATTGTTTCCATAGTAAAGATAGACATTACTTTCTGACAGTCAAACGAAGAATAATAATAATAATAATAAACATTAATGTAAAGAATCAGAATACAGCTATAAACAATTTAGAGAAAATTGAGTAGAAAATATAATTTTTAGTGTTTTTAAATTCAGAATATAGTCTAAAACTGATTATATGTATTATTAGGTTAACAGATTAAAAAATAAAAGAATTTTTTGCAATTCATATAATTTATTTACTTATTATACTGATTCTGGTTTTTGGAACATTAGTAACAATCTTGCTATATAATTCTGATAATATTTCTCTTCCCATATAATAGGAAAAAATTATACTTTAATTATTCATGGCAGGAGGAGACAGAGAATATTACTTATATAATTATTAATTACAAACGAGAATAGTGAAAATAGGGAGATTTTATCATAGAAATGACCATGATTAATAATAGATACATATTATTAATCGATAATGAGAAAGACATTCTCCTATTATATAATGTTAGATAACCTCCGATGGGTATCAAACAGTTCTTTTGATAATCCTATTGAAGCATTAAATTATCTTGAAAGAAATGACAATATTTCTCATTGTTCTTTAGTTATAACAGATTATAAAATGCCTCAAATGTCTGGTATAGATTTGATAAAAAGATGAGGAGATATGGATCATAAAATCAAAACTAAGCTTATTAGTACTTATTCAAAAGATAGTTTATTAAAGGATAATCCGTATCAAAATAAAATAGATAAAGTTATTGAAAAGCCTATGACTATAGACACTTTAAAAAAGGGAATTTCAGAATTAATTGATTAATTAATTAATCATTTCTATTGGATTCTAATAGTTTTGCATTTTGTTATTGGAGATTTAATTCTCTTATTTGATTGTTATTAGAGGATTGATTACTGAAAGTAGTTTTGTAAAATAAAACGGTTTTAAAAGTATATCTCTTTTGTCTATTCCAAATGAATCCACAATATTTTTTGTCTCACTAAAAGATTGAGTGGTAGTAAATACAATTCTTTGATTTGGTATTTCTTTACGTATCTGTTTTATAACATCAATTCCTTTTATATCATGAAGATGAGAGTCCAATATGACAATATCAAATTGTTCATTTTCTCCTTTATCCTTTGAATCTAATAGATGTTTTATACATTCTCTACCACTTCCAACTAATAAAACTTCAAATCCGATATCTTTTAGAAATTCCCTCAAATATTCTTTATAGACACAACACAAGTCTGGTTCTGATTCTGCAATAAGTATTCTTATTTGCTTATTTTTGGTAATTAAATTATAAAAGTATTGTAAAGAATGTTCATCTTCTATATCAATTGTAGTATCGTGAAAAGAATTAGAAAGTTTATTCTTTACATATTGTTCTGAATCATTGTTAAATACATAGTTGGGATGAGGGCATACCACAGAAATATTTTTGTTATTTCTAGACCAATCTAAATTGACGTCTTGCCACCATTTCTCTAAAGAGAGACATTCATTAAAATTCTTAGTCTTAGACAAATGACAAGCTGCATCTGCAAATACTATTATTTTATCCTTTTTTCCTTTTGAAATACGTTGAAATAATATGTATTCAAGCTCAGATTTTAATTCCTCAAATGGTGTTAAATCTCCTATGAGGGCAGATTCATAATATGGTTGAAAATCAATAAATTGCAGATTTTCATTCTTTATATTCTCTTCATAATTTATTATACTTGAAGATAAACTATCTATTAGCGACATATTTTTGGAGTTACCTTCTATATCTACAGAAGCATAAATACATAAACAGCCATTCTTTAGGCCTTCATTAATATAATCTACAATAATGTTATTACATTTATTCTTGTCTTCATATAATAACATTATATGTTGATTGTATAAAGGATTGAAACAATAATGATTGTCATCACAATCTCTCATTATAAAGTACATTTACAGTTTATAAATATATAATATCTAGGAGTACTTTGTATTTAGAATATTATTATATGTTAAGTATAGTATTAGGTGTTTAGTAAAATGCTTTGTAATTATTTTATTACAATGTAATTCATTACTGGCAATGTACAATTATAAATTAAAATTATATAATGTTATTTCATTGAAATATTATATCAATGATAATGTATCAACAGTAAATGATAAAGTATTATCTCTTACATCAAAAACAACTCGTCCTAATCCAAATTCTTCAAAAATAAATCTGAACAGTTGTTTCAAATATAAAGAATACTTCATTCCCATTTCATGTTTTATGGCAAAATGATGTCGTTCGTAGTTTACTTCATGCCTATAAGAATATCCTGAGACTTTTATCTGAGTTTCTATGAAATCAAGAGCAGATTCAATACTATATTCACCTCTTAACATTAAGAGAATGTCTTTAGTCTCTCTTTTAATTATGTGTTCGGCTATATTTGTAATATCTTCTTCAGATACATGTTCCATCAATTTTATTATCAAACTCCGTCTGACAGGAATGAATCCAGCAATAGCTGCATTTGCATGCCAATCAAAATGATGTCTTAAGGTTTGATTAATGAGTGTATTTACAGATATTTCTTTTTGTTGGGCTTCATTTTTTAGTTTATTAAGTATTGTCTTATCAATTCTACATGTAAGACTTTCAGTCTTTAAAGGTTCGGAAGAATGACGATGTTTTACTCTACTATTTTTGGAATTTTTACTATTGTCATCATCATTATATCCAATTTTTATCATTTTGTCAAATTATCCTAAATGTTTATCTAGAGTTGATAAATTATAAAAATATTTTGTTATACTGTTGTAATAAAAGAGATGTATCAAGATATGATAGATAAAGTTATTAGTGTATCAAACACTTAAATAAAATAAATTAGATACTGCTAGAATAATTAGAATTTTTCGACGCCTAAAAATTATGATTGATTTATCCATTTTTTCCTTTGTATCTTTATCTGTACATAAGAAGATAAAAAATCTTTAATTATAAAATGCAGATAACCTATGAAGACTCTACGATTACTAAACCTTCAAAGGACTACTGATGATAATACAAATACTAAACCAATAAAAGAGACTTTTCTTACTGTTGAAAATGGCAGTTTTCATTTGGATCTAAATCGATGAAAAATGGTAAAGACTAGAATGTAAATTCAGATATTCAATTCAATAAACAAGCTATATTAAGTTTCTTTGATGAAAATTAAATACGAAATCTACGTACAACAAAAAAATTTTAGAAAATTTTAGCATTGATGAAAATAAGGTAAATAAAAGAGCACACACAATTAGTTTTACTGCAAACAATGCAAATTATGTTTTATCTTTTGACATAATGTAGTATTAGATAAACATTCGGCACGGCAATAAACAGACTGATTTCCAATAACAATGACTAAAAAATTTTATTAATAGATGATGAACTCGATAGCACTTATACAATTAAAGGTATTTTAGAAGAATGTAGATTTACAGTATATACATTTACTGATTCTATTTCAGCATTAGAAAATTATAAGGTCAATTTTTATGATTTGATAATCCTTGACATATTAATGCCAAAAATAAATGGATATGAATTGTATGCTAAATTAAGAAAAAGATTCAGGTAAAAATTTGTTTTTTAACTGCCATAACTACATTTAATGAAGATTTTCGACAAATACGAATGATATTAGGTAAAAAAGTTAATGAAGATTATTTTATTCAAAAGCCTATCAGAAATGAAGATCTAGGTAAGAAAATAACTTGTATAATAAATCTAAAATAAACTTTTTCTATTATTTATATTAATAATACGAAAGGATATTTGATATCTTATATCAATTTATTTGTCTTTAGATGATACATGTATTTATTTAGACTTATACAAAAGAAGAAAAATATATCGATATGTTCAATCCCATCAATTATTTTAGAATCTGCACATAGAGACAACAAACCTGTTCCACTGATTATCCTTCCATCATCCGCTGTTATCAAGGTATTATATAGTATCTTCTTTTTTATGCTAGTGTGGCGATTTGCTAGAATCTTTAGTTTTACATTTTGGATAAATTTACCTGTATGATTGGCGATTTCTAGCTGATAACCAAATTCATTTGCAAACTGTTCAATAATTTCCAATGGATTTTCAATTGATATATTTTTTAATAAATGTTCACCAATTATGAATACTCTATCTATCTTTATTTCCGTATCCGTATCAATTCTACCATTTATCAAAAGATAATAATTGTCAAATTTTTTTAGAACGGATATTAGTTTAAAATTTTGAATATTTACTATCTTCTTACTGTCTGGATTTTCTATTGAACATATTACTTTATCTATGGATATATTAAAACGTTTTAAATATATTTTCTCTGTCTCTTCATCTACTATAATCTTCAACTGTAATGTCTTTTCCTTTGGTAGTTATAACTTCGTATAATCTATTAAACCTGATATCTTGTTAGGAGAAAACACAAGAATAATAGAATACTAACCTTTGTGATTGCTTTAATCATTTGAGGATATAACCAATCTTCATTTTTGGAAATTTGTTTATCCCTCAAAAAGAAATCTCCAATTATAATAAACAATTTTGATTTGTATTTCTTGATATCTTTTTCTAAATCTCATCAGAAAGTCCGTCAATTGATAAATTGTAAATATTCTTTTACTATTACATTTTCTAAAACTCTTTTCAATATTTGATATTGATTATTTGCAATATCAGTAATTTTGTAAAAGTCAACTTGTTATCTGTAAAAAGAACATATACAATAAGAGAATCTAAACCATTATGTTTTTTGTAATAAACCTCTAACAATTATATCACAAACTAATCTGAAGATGGTTTTACAATACAGAATTTATTTCCTAATAATAGTTCAATTATTTAATTTTTATTTTTCTTAATGCTTTTAATTGTATGATATTTTGTCAAGTTCTAAACGAAATCTGCTAGATAAAAGTTATGTGCCCTAGTAACTGTAAGTAATTGATTAAAAGAAGGTAATACTTGCTTGTGTTCTAAAATTCTTTGCATCCACTGGATGAAAGAAAATATAATATGATAAATAAATGAAGAGTATCTAAAGGGAGGGGTATGTAGTTATAATAGCAGTTAAAACGTGTTAAAAACCGTTTATAATAATTATTTAGCATAATAATCACTATTCTTTTCAATATTCAAAAAATAATATTCTTACCTTTTGTTATTATTATTTATCAAATATTTATATCTATTTTAAAATTCTCAATGTATTATGGAAATAAAAAAAGAACATTATTGCTTCATGATTCTCTTTATGAGACGATTGTCATGCCATTTATTTTAAAATATTAATTCTAGATTAACTCTAAATTATAAAATGAAAGCAGAAGATATCCATAGACTCTTTCAGAAATATTTTACTGAAAAGAATAGAGAAGGTCTAAGATATGTTGTATGCTGAAGATGCAATGTTTATTCCAGGCTCTGGCAGAAGCCCGATTATAGGGAGAGAAAATATTAAGCAGGAGCTAAAACCATACTTCAAATCCGAAGGTACTATTTTTAACATCTCTAGGTCAATATATGAAAAGGGAGATATTGCACTTATAAAATCGGTCTGGAAGTATGAACCAGAAAAAGATCAGGCAGAGGAAGGCACAGCAATAGAAGTATT
>DATFCH010000029.1:0-2701 GCA_035253345.1 Nitrososphaeraceae archaeon | reverse complement strand
AATGAAAAAGAAAAAATAATGAATTTACTAAAAAACACAGAATTAGAAATAATAAAAATATAATCTATTAAATTATGATATATGATATCCTATTTTGAAAATTATAAAAAAGAAGCATAACAACTTAAAATTATTTATTGGCAGTTTTTTTCTAATTTTAACGGTCACTATTGTATATTTTATTCTGCAATATAATTATAAAAAATTAGTTGTACCATATCTCTCATGTTTTAAAAAATTTTATTATCTGGTTGTCAATAATTTTATAGTACCGATTTATTAATCGAAAAAGCTTGATTTGCACTTTTATCCTATTTCATATTTGATATAAATTATTTAAAATTTGACACTATTCCAATATTTTATAAATATCTTCTAGCTTACTTTTTATATTGCAACTCACTATATAATCTATTGAAAAAATTCGCAGAAAAACCACCTATGATTATAATATCTGGCTCCTGTCTGAATTTTGACAAAGAAAGAAAGAAAATAGTTGAAATTATTGAAGGGTTACAAATATTTGTTAGTTCTCAAACAAGATGTGAGGTATCATCTAATGGTGCTGCTTTAGGTTGGGAATTCTTTCAAATCTATTTCGATCCTTTATTTGTAGAAAAATTAGTTTTACATTTTCCAGATATATCGAAGGAAGAAGGAACAACCCTTGAACAGCAATTCGTCTTATGGCTTGTAAAACAATTCAAAAAACGAAAGTTGAACTATTACTTTAAATTAAATGATATTCCTTATGAAAATACAAAAGGGTTTAGATTAAATCCCGAAAATTATCGTGATGATAGTTTATTGGAAGATCTAAGATAAATTAGTCTTTTTAATCTTTGACTGATCCGTGAATTTTTTTTTAATGACCATATATTGAAAATATATAACTTTAATTTAAAAATTTATTCTAATATTATTTTAAATTTAATATAACTAATTATTTAATAGGTTTTAATAGATTGATAACTATTAATACAAGATAATAATTTTTTATATCTATTCTATGACTTTATTACAAAAACCGCAATTAGGACCTTGGGATTTGTCAGACTTAGTAAAAGAAAAAAATAATGATATTCAAAGTTATTTAAAAACATTAAATGATAATGTTGAAACCTTTGAAAATAATCGTCAAATACTTAAAGACTCAATATCTTCACAAGAATTTAGTAATCTTTTACTTGATTTAGAAAATATTTCTGAAAAATTAAATATGTTGCTAGGTTTCTCACATTTAAAATATTCATCTAACACATCATCTAATGAATTTTCGGCATTCGTTACAGAAATGGAATTATTAGGCACTAAAATTTCCAACAAATTGATTTTTTTCGATATATGGTTTAAAAATATTTTAAAGGAAAGTGATGCCAAAAGATTAATCAAGTCTGTTGATCCAATTTATCAACAATATCTAAATCATAAAAGAACCTTAGCTAAATATACTTTATCTGAAAAGGAAGAAAAAATTATTAATATATTTGAAGTAACAGGTCCAAATGCATTGGTAAAAATATATGATCGAATGACCAACAATTTTGAATTTATGTTTAGAGTTAGAGAACATGATAAGATTATAACAAAAAGATTTATAAACAAGGAAAAATTAATGTCATTAGTTAGAAGTAGTAAACCTAATGAAAGAAAAGCTGCATATAAATCATTATTAAATGTATATAAAAATAACAGCAGTGTTTTGGGTGAAATTTATTTAAATTTAATAGTACAATGGCACGATGAAAATATCAAGCTTCGTGGTTTTAAATCACCTATTTCGGTTAGAAATATTTATAACGATATAAATGATAATGTGGTGTCTATATTATTGGAAACATGTCGAAAAAATTCCTCTATTTTTCAAAAATATTTTTCTTTAAAAGCGAAAATGTTAAAGGTAAAAAAATTAGAACGTTACCATTTATATGCTCCCCTTAAAAAAGAAATAAATCCAAAAAAATATACCTATCAGGAGGCAGTCAAGTTAGTTTTAAATGTTTTTGAATCTTTTGATCCTAAATTTCGAGATTTTGCAGAAATGGTCTTTAATAAAAATCATGTTGATTCTCAAATTAGAAAAGGGAAGATGAGTGGGGCATTCTGTTCTACAATAACCCCCAGGATAGCTCCATATGTATTATTGAATTATGATGGAATGTATCGTGACATCTCAACAATGGCTCATGAGTTTGGACATGCCATACATAGTATATGTTCTTCCAATTTACCCATTACTGTTTCTCATCCTCCATTACCTTTAGCTGAAACTGCCTCTGTATTTGCGGAGATGCTCTTAAATGAAAAATTAGGAGAAGAAATGACAAAAAAAGATAAATCTATTCTGTTAGCAGAGCAAATTGATGATATGTATGCAACAATTATGAGACAGGCATATTTTACATTATTTGAAATTGATGCGCATAATCAAGTAATTGAAAACAATGCAAATATTGATGGTATTTCTTCTATATATAAAAATAATCTTCTTGATCAATTTGGGAATTCACTTATTGTTTCTGATGATTTTATATGGGAATGGGTTTACATACCGCATTTTTATCATAGTCCATTTTACTGTTATGCATATGCATTCGGTAATCTTTTAGTTTTGTCTTTATTTAATATGTACAAAAAAGAAGGGAAATCATTTATACCAAAGTATTTCAATCTACTTTCTGCAGGAGGTTCAAAAAATCCT
>DATFCH010000028.1:0-2510 GCA_035253345.1 Nitrososphaeraceae archaeon | reverse complement strand
ATTTCTCCATGATCAATATGGCTATGATCTACAACAAAATATAATCAATACCAATGGTCCAACAGGAACAACTGGTCAACTAAATACTCTAAATCAAGGAAAACAAATACTCAATGCCAAGGTTTTCAACGATGCAGATGTAGGATATGATACATATGGATTAAGCACTTTAAGCCAAAAAATACAGGATATTTCTGGTATAGGAACCATTCAAAATTTAGCAGGCAACAATAATAATCCTGGCAGCCCTATTAATCCTACTTCACCTGTTCTAGCAACCGATACTGATGGTATGAGAGTTAATTTGGAAGCAAGTGGCTTTGGTTCAAATGTAGATGCTGATAATACACTACAAAATTTAGATCAACAAATTGTTGGTTTTACTGGGTCAACCACATCAGCTTCAGCAACAAATACTGTAAATAGTATGTTATTCTCTGCTCTTGCTAGACAAGTTCAATCAAATGATATTGCAGATATAACTAATACTGAAAATGAGCCTCAGACTCAGACAGTTAATCAATATATTGGTAATAGCGGCGGAAATGTAGATCTAGATAACATAGCTACTGCACGGATTAACCTAGGATTTGAAGCCTTTAACGCAAATCCAACAGCTGGTGATATTCCAATTCGCGGTGACCTAAAATATGAAGACCTAAGTCAAACATTAAATCAGGCAATAACAAACGTTAATAGTCCTACAACAGCAAAAACAGCATTCAATCAAGGTCAAACATTAATAACATTGCTTTCTAGTAATGGTCCATCACAGTTCATTGTTGACGGATTTAATCAATATTTAGATCAGACTGTTGATGGATGTACAAACTGTGGTAATATAGGAACTGTACAGGCAATATTTTCAGTTAACGATGCTGCAACATTTACTTTGGAAGAGGGAAGTATTCAAGGTTTAACTCAGTATGTAAATCAAGACAATGTATTCAATAATAATCAAGTTCTCGCTACAATAGGAGTAACTGGCGATGGTACAGATGCTTCAATACTATATCAACAAGAAGTATCAAGTATTAATGGTGATAATAGCGGTCCAACTAACAATAATGGAATTTCTCAATTTTCAGCAAATATTAACTCAGACGCTCAACTTCACTGTTCAATTACAGATACTGGAAACTACTTTGCTGCTGGTTATCCCACCTCGGCACCAACCCCACGATCCAACGCTTGCACTTAACAATAATTCTTTAACCTCCCAAATTTTTTTAACATTTTTTTAAATAAACCGAATTCATAATATCATCGTTATACATAATTTCTCAAAATTTTTTTGTTGTAACTTTAGTTTACGGTTTCGTAGATTAAATATTGCTGTATTATATAGAAAAAATATTATATGCATTCCAGATTAACTATAGAATGAAATTAAAAATATTTTACTGCCAGATGAGAAGTCAAAGAATACCATAATCCGTTCAGTAGTTTCATACAGAAAAGTACTTATTGAATAATGATTATACTATAAACCGGATGTCAATAGAAAATGTTACCTAAAGAAAGAGTATGGTTCTGGTTCTACATGTCATAGAAGATATCAGGAATGGATACAATTAGGTATCTTTGATAAATTATGGTCTAGATTGCTACAACAAAAATATGATAAAAAGATAGGAATTAAATGGAATTGACAATCTCTGTGGACAGCATATCCATTAAATCACCTATGGGGAGGGGAAATGAATGGTTGGACATAAACCTACAGACAGGAGTAAATTAGGTAGCAAAAGACATATTATTACAGATAAAAATGGTATTCCACTATATACTTTTATAACATCTGCAAATACTCACGATGTTACTGTTGCAACAAATACGATTGATAATATTGTTATCAAACGACAATCATCATCATCATCACATAACAAATCCAAACATAAACAGAATCTATGTCTTGACAAAGCATATCATTCCAAAGAAGTAGAACAAGAAATTATCAAAAGATGATATAACCCACACATTAGACTCAGAAGAGAAGAAAAGAAAAGAAACGGAACAAGAAATACACAACAAGAAGATGGGTTGTAGAAAGAACAAATTCATGGCATAATAGATTAAGGAAATTATTTACAAGGTATGAAAAGTAGGATAAAAATTATCTGGGTCTTGTACAATTAGCGAATAGTTTTATTGTTTACAGAAGGTTAATTTTGGGATAGGCTCTTAGTTTAAATTTAAAGATTAAAGGTATATCTATCCAATCCAATCAATGGTTCCGTTAATGATAATAACATTTCAACAAATGGATTAAGAATTTTAATAAATTCTCATACTGGTTTTAAAGAAATACTATCAACATTTAATATACATAATAGAACATTATTATTGCTCTTTTCAGAATCTGACAAACATTTTGGAATAAAATTTCATTATCTTATTTTATTGTATTTGCTGCTGTGTTGCACAACTCACTACTGCTGCTAACAAATTTAGCTAACCTCTTGTAGTCATATTATGTGAGAAATTGGAAGAAATACAATGAATCTCTG
>DATFCH010000027.1:0-3347 GCA_035253345.1 Nitrososphaeraceae archaeon | reverse complement strand
GTTTGTCCTTTAATATTAATATTATTAAAGAACATGTAAATAAAAATTGTTATTATTCCTGTATAGTTAACAAATATATAGATTCAGTATTATTATCATTTGTCCAATGACTAGGAAGATTAATCTCTTCTATTTTTTTTAAATAACTATTTCTTATAACTTTTCCCCAGCCATATTCGGTAGTATCATTTGTAAATTTTCTTTTCAAACTGCTAGCCAAAAAAATAATTCCAAATAATCCAAATTTTTGTTTATGAATTGTTTTAATCAAATTTTCAACAAACATTTCTCCCATTTCAGGAAGCCCTGAGACTAAAAAACATGGGTTAGTAAAATTATGTCTTGCATAATCATAAGTTGAAGCATCCTTATTAATTATTTCAAATTTTGTATCGGTATTTTTACGTAACTCATTTTGTAATTCAGTTAAATTAGAATCTAATTCAATTCCAAAAGATTTTAAATCTAGTAACGATCCACAAAAAGGTATTCTTCCGTCTCCTGCTCCAATATCAAGTAGTTCAGTAAAACCTAATTCTTTTATTCGAAGACATAATAGAAAAGCCGATAACATCCAAGTAGGGTAAAAAGGCTGATAATTTGTGTCATATTTTTTATTATTCAAGTAATACTCATTAACATCTCCTTCATAAGATGTAAATTTTAGATTGTTAATTAAAATATCAACTTTCTTAAAATAAATTGGATTAGTAGAAACAAACCGATGAAGTTTTGTTAATACGTTATTGTTGATAGGAAAAGAATTCGAAGAATCTTTTGGGAGTATTTCTGCAATAATATTTTTAGGTTTAAAATTTTGGATATATTTCCTTTTAACGTCAAGAAAATTATTTAGTATTTTTTGAAACATTTCCTTTTAATCAGTTTTTTATTTTTACTTGCATCAGTAAACAGACTCGGCAGAAGGTCTTAAACCTCTCTTATATGACGAATGACCACACTTGCTACATTTATAAATTCGTTTGCGTTTGTATGTATATATAATATCCTCATTTTCAATAATATCGTGTAATGTTTTTTGCATGCATCTATCACAAAATCTATTTTCTATCATTATGTTTTATTATATGAAAGATTGATAGTATTTAAAAAATTAAGGAGAGGTTATTTTTTTAGTTTTGATTTCAATAATCCTGGAACTTCGCCAGGTCTTTTAGCTACTGGTACATTTGCCTTGGCATAGTTTGAAACTTTTGACTCTGCTGAACCATAATTGCCATATACTATTGCACCGGCATGTCCCATCTTTTTCTCCTTTGGAGCTGCCCTTCCTGCTACGTAAGCAACAACAGGTTTGGTAAAATTGGTTGAAATAATATATTCTGCTAATTTCTCTTCAGCATCCCCACCAATTTCTCCTACAACTACAACGGATTCAACATCTTTTCTTTCTTTTATAAGCTCGAATGCTTCGATAAGATTTGTCCCATTTATTGGATCACCTCCTATACCGAGACAGAATCTTTGTCCATATCCCGCTTTAGAAAGGGTATAAGAAACTTCGTACATTAAAGTTCCACTTCTTGAAAAAACTACTGTCGATCCCTGAGTAAAGGGTTTGGCAGGCATAATACCTATTTTCATGATGTCAGGAACTATGATTCCAGGAGTGTTTGGTCCTATCATCCTGGCTCCATTTTTTTCCGCATAATCTAGTATTTTAATTGAATCTATTATAGGAACATGTTCAGGTATAGCGACAAGCAATTTTATTCCATTATCAATTGCTTCTTTCGCAGCTTTAAAAAAGAATGGTGCAGGTACAAAAATACCTGAAATTTCAATTGGAGTATCCTGTACGGCCTCGGCAACGGAATTAAAAACAGGAATATTTTCAAACGATTGTCCTCCTTTTCCTGGAGTAACTCCAGCAATAATATTGGTTCCATAATCGTTCATAAGTTTTGTATGGGTTGATCCAAAACTACCAGTAATTCCTTGAATTAAAACTGGTTTCTTTTTATAATCTGCATCGCTTTCTTTACCTATTAATATATCAAATAAGTCAAATTTTTTGCTTGCATCATTCTTACTATTTAATTTTTCTATCATCATTCTCATCACTTACTCCATCTCTTCAAGAATATTTCACAGCTTCATTTATTGCTTCTTCTACAGTATCATATAGTCTTGCTTTGCTGCCATTAAGTAATTCTCTCGCCTTTTCTGATTCTGCACCTGTTATTCTTGCAAAAACTGGCACTTTAATCGTACCATCATTATAAGCATTTAGTATTGCTTGAGCAACGAGATCAGTTCTCACTATTCCACCGAATAGATTAACTAGAATGACATGTATCTTTTCTACTCTGCTGATAACTTTTAATGCTTGATAAATTGATTCAGTTGTAGCTCTTCCACCGAAGTCTAAAAATGCTCCGGCTATTCCGCCAGCGTCAGTAACCATATCCAAAGTTGACATAACTAAACCAGCGCCATTTCCAATAATCGCTATATCACCATCCAATTCTACAAAAGAAAATCCATTATTTTTCGCTTGAGTTTCCAATTCAGATAATACCTCATATTGTTTCAAATCTTCATGTCTGAATAAAGCATTATCATCAATTATCACCTTTGCATCTAAAGCAACTAATTCTCCATCAGTGAGCATTGCTAAAGGATTTATTTCTGCTAATTCAGCTTCTTTTTCGTAAATTAATTTTGATAGTTTTTGTATTAGAAGAATAAAAGATTCTTTTTCAGATTGGTTTAAATTCATTTTATCAGCGACTTGGGATGCTAATTCTTTTGAAATACCCTCGCTATCAACTGGGATGTCAATAATTACTTTATTATCTACACTCTCAATTTCTACTCCTCCCTGAGATGAAGCTATGATAGAATAACATCTTTTCGTTCTATTTAAAAAAATTGACAAGTAAAATTCTTTTTTTATATTTGCCATTTCTTCAAGTAAGATTGACCTAGGTTTTTCTCCCTTGACTTCCTTGTTTATCAATTCATTAAATTTTTCGACAAGTTCATTTTCAGTTTTACATTTTAAAATTGCACCTGCCTTTCCTCTTCCACCTACTGTCAGTTGTGACTTTAGTACAAAAGGAAAGCCAATAATTTTAGAACCATTTTCCGCTTGTTCAATATTTTTTGCTAAATATGATTTTGGTATGCTTATTCCATACGAATTAAAAAGTTCTTTACCCTGATATTCTAATAACTTCATTTTTATTAGAAATATTTGAGAAGTTTATAATCCTATTTTTTAAATGATTAATATTTTAATAGAATTACAAAATTTGTTTCAAAAAGAAGAAATTTAACATTAATATAATATTTTAAAAGTATTTTATCTTTTCAATATTTTT
>DATFCH010000026.1:0-11015 GCA_035253345.1 Nitrososphaeraceae archaeon | reverse complement strand
TTATCGAATTTAATCATTCTAAAAAATTTTGGGCTGTAGTGAGTAAAATTGATCCATCATATAAAGAAAAGGTTTATTATTTGAAAAAAAATTCCAATTTGGTAACTCTTTGAATCAATATAGTTAAATTAATTAATTAATTTACTTGAAGTTCTAATTCTATTTTTTTGTTCCCTTTCTATATCCATGAGTAAATTCTGAATCATATACTTTAGAATATTCATATTCTCTAGGTTCAAGAACATCTCCAACAATAATCAAGGCAGTCTTGATTATTTTCTCTTTTTTTGTTTTTTCTGCAATATCTTTTAATTTTCCTTTAATAATTTTTTCATCTTTCCACGTAGCTTTATAAACAATCGCTGCTGGAGTTTCATTTGTATATTTTCCTCCTTTTAATAGTTCATCAACAATTTCTTTTATAAGATGGACACTCAAGTAGAAAACCATTGTACTTCCGTGTTTTGACAATTCAGAAATTTTCTCTCGATCTGGAACCGGCGTTCTAAATTCAGCTCTTGTGATAATCAATGTTTGTGTCACTCCAGGTAAAGTTAGTTCTAGATTTAGAGCAGATGCCGCCCCAAAGGCTGAAGTGACACCAGGAACAACCTTGCATGAAATTCCTTCCCCTTCAAGTCTATCGATTTGTTCCCTAATAGTACTAAATAATGCGGGATCACCATCGTGGAATCGTATTGCCAGTTTGCCTTGGTTTGTAATATCTCTTAGAAAATTAAAAATCTGATCTCTATTTAACAAAGCAGCGTCATATAATAGTGCATCTTTTTTTGCATATTTTAAAATCTCACGATTTAATAATGAACCAGAATAGATTACGAGATCTGCATTTTCTACTAAATTTTTTGCTTTGATTGTTATTAACTCAGGATCTCCTGGACCTGAACCTACAAAATATACTGTTCTATTCTCTATCATTTCTTTTAACTACCATAATAGAAAAGTATTTACTACTAGATTGTTTTTTTCCTCTAATATCTTTTAGGCTTTTTATCTCTAGGGTATTTTCATTAGTGGAAACATCTTGGGCTATAGCTATTTTAGAATCTGGGCTAAAACCTGTATCTGATAGCATTTCTATCACATTATCAAAATACCTTCCATCCTTTAAGAAAACGATGGTATCTGAAGCTTTAACCGTATTTTTTACTTTATTCAAGTCATAACATGCAGGAACAACAGACAAGTTTTCATCACCTTCTACGAGACTTATTTTTGCCTCTGCTGCAAAAGCAAATATTGATGTGATTCCAGGAACAATTTCTACTTCTATGTCTTTGTGCTTTCTTTTGAGCTCTTTATGTATATATATCCATGTACTATAAAGAGAAGGATCTCCGACAGTTAGATATACCGTCTTTTTTTCAGACCTTACCTTTTCAGCTATATCACAAGCATGTTTTTCCCAATATTCTTTCAAAGAATTTTTGTCTTTCACCATTGGAAAGACTAAATTAATGATTTCAGTAGTTTTTTTTAAATATTTTTCAACAATAGATAAGGCAATACTAGGTTTATTTAATTTAGAAGTAGGAACAAAGATGACATCAGCTTCCTTGATTAAATTTAAAGCACGGATTGTTAATAATTCAGGATCTCCCGGGCCACATCCGACACAGAAAAGTTTCAACAAATTTATTGATTAAATTCACTAATTTAAATCATAAAAAACCGAACTAAAATACATTAAAATTTTTTTAATTATGTCTTGGTAGCAGAAATCAATAATACTGGATTTCTTGATAACATCATTGTACCTGTTTTTGTTTTACGTCCTTTTGATATAGTAACCTGGGTAAAATCAATATCACTGATTTCTTGAGACTCAGATAAAGTCTCTATTGCGTTATACATGGTTTCAATAAGAATAGTAGTAATAACGATTCTACCTCCTACTTTAAGTTTATTTATCGATTGGTCTATTATTTCCTTAGTTTTTCCTGTAGTTCCTCCGACAACAATGGCATTTACGAAAGGAAGTTTTTGTAACATATCATAAGCATCTCCCCTAATAATTTCTGCAACTAGATTAAATTTTTCAAGGTTTTTTTTAGTTAGATCTATTGCTTTATTATCTAGATCAATTCCAAACACTTTTCCTTTTTTACATTGTAAACATAGTTCAACGGTGACACTTCCACTACCACATCCTACATCAATAACTGAATAATCTTCGTTTAGTCTAAGTTTGCTTATAATTATTGAACGGATCTCCTCTTTGGTTATTGGTACTTCTTCATTCCTAATGAAGAATTCATCAGGAATACCTGGGGTTTTGTTATTCCAAGACATTCGAAAGTTACATTGCCAGATTTTGATGAAGACCAGTATATGCCAATATCATAAACATTAAAAGCAAGAATATAAATGGAAAAATACCGTTAGTAACAAATTTTCTCTTCTCAGCTTTTGGCACAATTGGCATAATTTTTTTTGATAACCAGTAAGATATAATATAAAACAATAAAGCCATTATAAACACAATCCCTACTACTGTTCCTTGGTCAGTATTAGGAGAAACTATAAATGCTATAGTAATACCTGCAAATATTCCGAAAATTGCCCTTAAATAATAAATTTTATCTGTCGGCTCCAATTTGAATTGATTATAAAAGAGAGATTTTAATTCTTTCCGGTTATCTTTCAATTTTATTTTTTTTAATTAATATTTAACCTTTGTAATCTATTTAATCATGGAATTATCATCAATAGAATTACGATATATTATTAATCTAATGAATTCCAAAATAGTTTCCATTGGAGGTTATTACTTAAGTCAAATTAGTGGAATTACAAAAGATTCTCTTTTATTAAAATTTCATCACTCTACTGAACGAGATATACTCATAACAATATCTACTAGAGGAATGTGGATTACTAAAATGGTCCTTAAACAGGTAGAAGAAAACGATCTAGTTAGAAACGCAAAAAAAGAACTTGAAAGATCCCGAATTATATCAATTAAACAATTAGGTTCAGAAAGAATAGCAATTTTAAAATTTGAACAGTATGACCGTACAATTAGACATTTAATATGTGAATTTTTTGGACAAGGAAATATTATTATCTGTGATGAAACAATGAAAATTTTATCAATTCTTAATTCACTAGATGTACGACATAGAACCTTACGTACAGGATTAAAGTATTCTTCTCCGCCAACAAAAGGATTGGATATCTTCAATACATCATTAGAAGAATTTCAATCACAATATCAAAATGAGACAAAAAATTTGGAAATTTCAAGATGGTTAGGACGCAGTCTTTCGATATCAAAAAAATTTGTTGAAGAAATACTTTTTAGAGGAAATATAGACAAAGCAAAAAAAATCAAAGATTTACATGAAAATGATATTATCTCACTTTATAAAAATACAAGAAAGTTAGTAGATGAAGTAGTAAATGAACAGAACCATTCTCCTGTCGTCGAACTGGATACTAGTAAAGTTCCAATTGATGCATATCATACTCAATTAAAAATGATTGAAGATTCAAATCTAAAATCTATGGATACTTTCATGAGCGCCCTCGATGAAGTTCTTTCCAATGATATAATTACTATCGGTAAAAGAATTCATACCGTAGAACTTGATAAAAAACTTGAAAATCTTCAACATGATTTATTTGAACAAGATAAAGCTAAACAAATAGTAATAACTAAATCTAATATGATAAGAAAGCTGGCTTCAGATTTAATGACAATACCTTCGTCCAATCCAGTTGAATTAGCGAATACATTAGATAGAAACTCATCCAAATTAATAACAGAAAAGGGGAAAAAGTACTTATCCATTGGAGAGGAACTTATTAAATTTGACGAAAATGTCAGAAAAGTATCTTCTTTACTTTATATAAGAGCTAAGGAAATGGAAAGAGGTAGTGAAACTATCGATAAAGCAAGGCTTAAAATATTAAATGAAATTGAAATTTTAAAAAGAAAAACCGATGTTGCAGAGAAAAAAATTGATATTAAAGAGCAAAAATCCAAAGAGTGGTTTGAAAGATATAGATGGTTTATAACATCTGAAGGATTACTTGTAATTGGCGGAAGGGATGCTTCTTCAAATTCAGCAATTATAAGGAAACATATGACTGAACAAGATATTGTTTTTCATGCAGAAATTCATGGTTCTCCTTTTTTTTTAATTAAAAATATTGGTATAAATGAACTGGAGATTAATAAAAATAGTCAGAGTCTTCAGGAAGGGGCCATGGCTACTGTATCTTTTAGTAGAGCTTGGAAAGATGGTTTGTCTAGTGCAGATGCATACTGGGTTTATCCTAATCAGGTAAAGAAGGGAGCTCCTACAGGTCAATTTTTACCCAAAGGGTCTTTTGTAATTGAGGGGAAGAGAAATTTTGTTAAAGGATTAGAAATGAAGTTGTCTATAGGCGTATCAAAGGAAAATAATAACACCTATAAAATAATTTGTGGACCATTAGAAAGTGTAAAATCAAAATGTATAATATACGCAATTCTCTTGCCTGGAACAATAGATCCTATGCTTGGTGCCAAGAAAATTAAAACTGAACTAATTAATAATTCTCAAAATGACAATGATTTGACAGTATATTTAAAAAAAATATCTCTAGATGATATTATTAGAGTACTACCATCAGGGAAAATCAAAATAATTTCATCAGAAAGGGGCAAATTATATTCAAATTGAAACCTCGTTCTATCAGTAAACTAATTATGTTTGGTATTACCAAGAAGTGACGTGGGAACCAATCTAGGCAATAAACATAGAGATGCAAATATGACAACTAGGGTTCTAGTTAGAGACATTATGAATAGCCCAATAATCTCTGCAACACCTGATTCTAATATTAAAGAAATTGCAGAAAAAATGAAGACCGAGAGGATTGGAAGTATAATTATTTTCAAAGGAGATGAACCATTAGGAATTGTTACTGATTGGGACATTGTTACAGATGGCTTTTCACGTGATGTACCTCCAAGTTCAATTAAAGCATCAGAGATTATGAAAAAATTGTATACTATAGAAGGAGAGGATACAATAACAGAAGCAGCAAGATTATTGAGAAAACATAATATCAAACGATTAGGCGTAGTTTATAAAAAGAGAGTAGTTGGAATTATCTCTTCTTCAGATGTAATAGCTGTTACTCCTGAGTTGATAGATGTTGTCTCTGAAAAATCAGCTTTGATACGAGGCGAAATTGGTCGTCAAACTGGTCATATCTCCGGATATTGTGATGAATGTGGCGAATGGACTGATCTTTTGTTGTATAGTGATGGAACTTTTACCTGCGAAGAATGTCGAGGAGAATCGACTATACCTTAAAAATTAATACTCTACTTATTTGTTTTTTGTTTTCTCTGTTTGTTAAATATTTTTGAGCATAAAATATTTGTTATTATTTATATTTACATTCAACTTAATTTACCTGTTAAACTTTGTATCCCAAAAATTGATAGATAGGATATACCTCCTTATTTTTATTATGTTATCGTTAAATATTTGACTAAGAGCAAAAAATATGTTAGAACATTATACATATTCAAAGCTGCTTCTTAATGAAATCTGCTTTGTTGCATAACTATGATTTTCGTTTATTTAGATTAAAATAATGAATCTTCTATTATATAGAGAATATAGATTCGCTATTTATTCCTCTCAAAATTTTACCTCGTATTATCGATTTTCATAGTTGTACAATAAGACAATGAAATCAAAAAATACTATATCAATTGAAAAAATATTGATACATTGGTTTCTTTCCAAGTTTATTTAAAGTAATTTACAGAAAATTCTATGTGTTGAATCCTGAATTTTAATAGAACTACAATTATTATGAGGTTATAAATGTCATAGCAGATTTTAAAAACGGATTTAACTAAATATATTTAATAAATTAAGGTTAGATTCTTAAATATATATTAACAAAAATTGAAACGCAAGGTCATAACTGTTATGATAATCTTCCTGAAATATCGCCTTTAGAGGAAAATGACATTCAATAAATCTTTAGATAAAGAAAATAAAGAAATAAAAACATATAATAAAAGATAGAGATAATATTTTCCTTCTTACTGTTGTAATATTTGTAATTACTCCAGATGATACTATCGTAATTGATTCAATTTCCAGCATGATTATTAAAAATCTAAACTAAAGATAAAAATGAATAAACCAATATATAAAAAAATATCTCAATAAAATATACAATTCCAAATATATAGAACAAAATATCATCAAAATAGGTTATAATCTTTATATGTTACCTGAAAGAGAAGAATAAAAGATTATTTCATAATGAATATCCAAAAAGGATTTAAGTGGAATAGGGATCAAATATGAAGTAACAAAATCAAAGAGTTGTTTTCAAGAAGGGATAAGAGAAAATAGGAGAACTATTTGGGTCTTGTAAAATTGACTAATAGGTTTATTGTTCAAATGACTAATTTTGGAAGAATACTATTCTTTATTAAATTAACTGTTTGTTCTTTATTTTGTATAAGTACTTTAATTATTTACGAAAAAGGTGAAGTGAATTAATTTTTCTTTTATCTCCGTATTCCAATATAAAATATACAATTTTTTTGTTACTAATGAAATATTACTGACAATTACTAATTAAACTCTTTTTTAATTATATCTAAGAAAATTTACAATATCATTGCTATGTTAAATGTTTCAAAAACCCGATAATGTGATTTCTTATAGTATATCAATCATAATATCAATAGTAACAAAAAATCAATAAAAAATTGCCATTATCAATATTAATCATACTTTAATAAAAAATATATGTTTGCACTTTTTTGCAAAAATATTCCAATCGTTATAAGTTCGATCAAAGTTGTTAATAAAATATTCATATTTCAATTTGGATTTTCTTTTCTAATAATCTCTTTAAAAATAATTCTCGTCGTTAAAAAGGAAAACAGATACAATTTTTCTAAAACTATTGGCGGTATATGAAATTGGTGAGGCGATTTGTAAATAATAATTTTATAAATTTCCCTTTCATTCCTTTAATTTTCATTATCTTAACTTTTCTACAAGTTTCAAGTTTAGTCGTATTTGCCGAAGAAACAATAGCTACAATCCCTGTAGGAGACAGTCCTGAGATACAAAATAATTATAATAATATCGAAAATAATCTACAAAATAATTCTATAATCTCCAATGATTCTAAATCTATAAATTCTCAACAAACATCATCTACTACATCTGCATTTCCATCTTCTACATCATCAATAGAATTTTCTATGTTTTCCGTGTTGCCAAATAATTTAAATTTTTCTAATTCGAATGAAAATATAAAAGATAGCTCGGAAAACCTCAGTCATGAGTCTCTTTTTTTTGATTCAAAAAAGAATAATTTCCAATTTAAAGGAACCATACCATCATTTGTTGGTAATAACATACTTTCGAATAACATAACAAAAAATAATCTTGTTAATGCATTAGTGAACGACCTCTCAGGTGAGGTGACAAGAGTATCATCAATAACTCTAGAGGATTGTGATGATTGCTTCTTATCAACAAATGATGGAGGTGAGGTACCCGAAGGTTTACTAAAGAAACTTAATAAGTTTTTAGCTGAAAATCCAGTTACTGTAGGCGAAACTACCGACACGGTAGGGAATGTTGAAGGACTCTGTAAACTGATTGTGGAAAATGGTGGTATTTCATTGGAACAAATAACTAAGATTCTAAACGATGCATTTCCAGGCGAATCAAATGATCCAGCGATTCAAGGAATAATTGAATGTATTGCAAATGAAAGTATAATTCCAATTGTAGATACTATACTAAATCTTCCTGCAGAGGATGGAAATGGTAATCCTGTAAATCAAGGAGAATCAACCAGTTCAACTGGAATTACTTTTGACTACTCGGGAACAAGTTCATCAGATGCCTTTGATATTGTCGGATTTGAATGTCGTTTAGATTCAAATGACATAGGTGATTGGGAAGAGTGTAATCCTCTTGAACCTTTTGAAAATCCAGATACCAAAGTATATCTTCCGGGGAGCTTCTCTGTAGGCCATCACACTTTCGATGTTAGAGCATATATCAACTTTGGTGAAGGTCCTAATATTTATGACCCAGAACCCCCAAGATTTGAATGGGATGTAATTCCAGATACAGTTATTGAATCAGCAGTAGATGGTGAAGATAATGACTTGATTGATGATGATGATCCAACTACAACCTCTGATTCAATGACTTTTACATTTGTTGCAGAATTAGATAATGAACCTGCAACTTCTGAGGATGATATTGGATTCGTATGTAGCTTAGACGGTGAAATACAAGATTGTTCTTCAGGTACCTTTTTTGGTACTATAGACTATGATGATCTCCCTACCGGTCCTCACACATTTTTAGTGGCTGCTTATATCATTGATGGCGACATAGATCCTACCCCAGCTATTTTTACATGGACAATAGTAGAAGAAGATGACGATGACAACAATCCACCAGATGATGACAACAATCCACCAGATGATGACAATAACCCATCATCAAATAACAATAACCCATCATCACCTGGTGGTTCTACTAATGTACCAAATGAAGCTGGAGGAAATCCAAATTCGGGAGGAACTTCACCTGGTAATGCACCAGCTGGCGCTTTTCCAATTTCTCCTATAACACCAACAGCCATTGATCCATCTATTCCTCGTGACATAACAATTTATCAACAACAATATCGAAACGCTGGTCCCATAAATGCAAAATACGGTACTCAAGTAGGAAATCAATGTATATTGGAATTAAATAATAATCAAACCATTATTTCTGAAAATGTTACTCAAGCTAAAGCAAATATCACTAATGCCATTTTACAACAAAGCGGACAATCAATAGAAATTTTGGATTTAATGACTATAGGGAATACAACTATAGCAACAATTAATGATTGTGATGCCAATGTTCTTGGGAATGTTACCACCACTTCCCCAATAGCAACTGAAGGTCAATTCGATTTGTACGGAGAAATAGCATCAATAGCAGTAAAAGACTTGAGTAATCAAACAAAAGGTAATAAGGAGAATTCAAATACTACTACTATTTTCAATAAAGCCGATAAATCTAATACAACAAATAATAATAATTCAAAAATAGGTAACAATTTAAGAATTACTACTAATAAAACAGACCTATCTAATGCTAATACTATCCCTACAAATATGAAAAATAATGAAAGTAATAATTCTATTTCAGTCACAAATACAAAATTAAATATTACATGGAATCAAGGTTTACCTATTAGTCTTAGTGATTTTACAAATGATACACTTAAAAATATTCTCCAAAATATGTCAGATCAGAAGATAAATTCTACTCTCACTAAAGAAACTTTGTATAATGTTACCTTTTATCAGTTTATGCCATTAGATATAACTCGAACTCTTCTTAATTTAACAAATGCAACCCTATTAGAAAATGGAAATAAAATCCTAGCCCATCAATTAGTTAATGAAACCTCTAGAAATAATACTTCTACTGCAAATTCTAACATTACAAAATTATCCCCAACGTCTTCTACGGAACCGATAGATATAGTAATAGTGGATACAGGTGTTAGTCAAGTACACCCTGATTTAACAGTATATCGCTCATTAAGTTTCGTAAATGGAACAATAAGGATTGATCCAGAATCTACCGAAGATAGAAATGGTCATGGATCGCATATAGCAGGAGTTATAAATGCCAAAGATAATGGCTATGGAATTGTAGGAATAGCTCCACAAGACAATATTCGTATATGGTCATTGAAGGTTTGTAGTGATGATGGAGTATGTGCCATATCAGACCAGCTAAAAGCAATAGAATACATCACCTTAAATGCTGATATGTTTGATCTAGTCAATTACAGTATTGAGAATCCATACTCAAAATTATTTGAAAAAGCAATTTCTGAATCTGTAAAAGCAGGTGTTCCCTACGTAGTTGCTGCAGGAAACTTTGCTAAAAATGCTACACTAACAACTTCACCTGCATCAAATCCTGATGTAATTACAGTTTCTGCAATTGGCGACAGTGATGGAAAATGTGGAGGTTTGGGACCATTATTAGATATGGGAAGAATTCCAGATGATACATTTGCAGACTTTAGCAATTTTGGACCCTCTATAGATATTGCTGCACCAGGAGTAGATATTATTTCTACATATAATGGAACAAATTACGGTATTCTTAGTGGTACGAGTATGGCAGTTCCTCATGTTACAGGACTTGCGGCATTGTTAAAGATGCAAAATCCAAATGCAAGTCCAGAAGAGTTAAAAGAACTAATTATAAAGTCAGGGTCTTCTCCAACCTCAGAATGTCTGGAAAATAAGGGAATTGGATACTTTACACACGATTTCGATGATATTCATGAACCATTATTGGTTTTACCGAAAAGAATGATATCAACTGAAACATTGAATCTTTTTACCGATAATAATATATCCAATCAAACTGAAATATTAAAAGTCGTCAATTCAGAACAGATCCCAGCAAATGAAAAAACGACAACAAAAGAAAAAGGAGGAATCACTGAAGAGTCAAACAAAACAAAATCTTTAAGAGATGATTCAAAAATTGGAGTAGATGTAATTACTAATAATAATAATAATAATAATAAAAATGATACCAAAACTAATTCTACAAAGCAAGAACTACCAACAGCTAAAGTATTAACAACAGCAAAACCTAATGTTACAAAACAAGAAATACCAACAGCAAAACCAACAATAGAACCAGCAAAACCAACAGCAACAAAAGCTAATGTAACAAAACAAGAACTACCAATAACAAAACCAACAATAGAACCAGCAAAACCAACAGCAACAAAGCCTAATGTTACAAAACAAGAACTACCAACAACAAAACCAACAACAAAGAAGCAGCAACAGCCTTCAATTGTAGAAAATCAAACCAATATACCAACTCAATTACTAAATAATATGACTAATGTAAAAGACGATAACATCATGAATTTAGCACTTGAAAATTTGGTCGTAG
>DATFCH010000025.1:0-6367 GCA_035253345.1 Nitrososphaeraceae archaeon | reverse complement strand
ACAAAAAATAAAATCAATTGATTCAACGGTTGATCTTGAAAAAAAATGTATAATATGTGGGAGAAAAGGAGCAATTTATTCTTCCAATAAATGCAATGACTGCTATTTTAAATAATAAATAATCATTTTATCCTATATTTTTATTCTAATAAATGAGGGATTAATCCCTAAGTTGATAGAACCGCTATTATAATCAACATATAAGAATATTGATAGTAGAAGCTTTGAATATAATAATTCTAGAATTGTTATACTAAAAAGTAATACCTTTTTAGATTGGAAAAAGATAAAGATAGAAAAAATTAAAATATTTGCTTTTTTTATTAAATCTATATTAGTATATATCTAACTAAACTTATAGAGTGAGATTTAAATGCTACAAGAAGTAGATAAAATAAATATTACAATTTTAGTAGATAATATAACAGATAGATTATTACCTAATTCATCTTTAGTAAAACGTCCTCCTCTCGTAAATAACGAAAAATTTAACAAACCACCTATTGCCGAACATGGTTTTTCAGCATTACTAGAAATAGTTTATAAATACGAGGACAAGATGATATCAAAAAAATTTCTTTTTGACACAGGAGTAAGTAAAAAAGGTATAATATATAATTCAAATATATTTGGGATAAACTTCGATGAGATAGAAACAATTATTTTAAGTCATGGACATTTTGATCATTTTTCTGGTCTAATAAGTGTCCTCAAAAATATTCATCATCCTATCGAAATTATTGTACATCCAGATGCATTTCTTAAAAGATGGATTGTATTTCCTGACGGCCAAAAAGCAAGAATGGACATATTAGACGAACAAGAAATTATAAAGGCTGGAGGAATAGTAATAAAAGATAATGGTATAAGCTATTTACCAAGGATACAAAGCGTAACAACAATTACAACAACAACGACTACTACAACAACAAAAAATAATGAACTAAAAAATAACAGTTCAAATAAAAATAACAATAATAATAATAATAATAATAATAATAATAGAATACTAATAACTGGAGAAATCCCTAGAATAACAAATTTTGAAAAAGGGTTTCCATTACAATACAAAGAAGGAAAAGATGAGGCTGACCTCATCCCGGATCCATATATAAGAGATGATCAGGCCATAGTAATTTTATTAAGAAATAAAGGTCTGGTTATTATGACAGGTTGTGGCCATGCTGGTATAATAAATACTATAAACTATGCCATTAAAATAACAGGTATAAAAAAAGTATTTGCAGTTATTGGGGGATTTCATTTAACGGGAGAAGGATATGAAAAATCTATACCTTTGACAATTACTGACCTAGTTAGAATTAACCCAGAATACATAATCCCATGTCATTGCACAGGTTGGAAAGCTTCTAATGAAATAATTAAAGCTATGCCTCAAAAATATATTCAAACAAGTGTTGGATCTACTTTTCAGTTTTAGCTCTATGTTTAATAATAAATGGTTTGTTAGTTAGTTAATTTGAGTAATAAATAAAAAATAAAATAAATTGACATAAAAAGAAGAATTAAGGTGGTAATCCTGTTTGATTTAGTAGTTTTCCAGCAGTTGCATATGTTACACTAAATGGTTCTCCTTTAATATTGTGAAATGTTAATGCTGCACCTGTAAAGGTAGTAGAACCTGCATTAAACTCTCCATTAAATTGATTCATGACTGATATTGCTACAAAACCATTTCCAAAAGGAGCATTTAGTGGTTGTCCATATTGTTGATCTGTTGCAGTTACATTAAATGGATTTAGTACAACTATTTCTACTGCTTTATTTGCAGAATAAGTTACTTGTCTACTATACATGTTACCATCACTTCTTGGAGGTAAGGCTATAATGATTTGATGTGTTTCATGTCCTGGAAGGGGTCTTGAACAGATTTATCAGTTTTTTGAATAGCAAACATTAAGTTCAGCAAAGGCTGAGATTGACATATTAGATGTAGAAGAGATAGCTAGTCCTGTCAGTCAATAAAGCTGTCAAAAATAATATTCCTACGATTTTAGTTTCAGATTTCATATTTTTAAAGGAACCTAAATCCAACTATTTAATATTTTTTATCGAAATTTTTAGACGTCGAAAAATTATTCTATTGTATTGATTAAGTAACAATTAATTTCATGATTTATTTATCATATTAAATTCATTATCACTACATTATTATATAAATAACTCGATAGTAACAAAAAGAGGACAGGGCAAAAGAGTAAAAAGTAAATAAGAACTAACGTAAACATGTAGAATGGTTGATAGTACATCCATCAACATTCCTGATTTGGTTTAACTAAAATCCTGATCAAGTTTATTTTACAATTGTTGTCAAAAAATATACATAATTCATATTTTCTGATAATAATGATAATAATTAATAAATTAAAGTGCAATCAAATGCTAAACCAGATATAGGAGTTTAATCACTTTAATTATCATGGAGTTGGCATCTATAAAAAAATTACAAGATATAATTGACAATAATTTCAAAATTGATAAGATACAACCCCCAATATTTGGATCTGATGCTGATATCAATATAGTTACTGTTTTTTTAATTTCAGAAACGGGAAAAAAAGAAATTGTTAGGGCCTATGGAGACGAATCACATCAATTAAGAGAATATATTAGAAGAAACAAACTATATCAACAACAAGAGTCCTAAGCGTTACTAAAATATAACATCAGGATTTTTATAAGACATGTCAATATTTATTAATTAAATAATTGGATGCATATCTAGAAGAAGAACTTTATGATATATTGACATTATGTATTACCAAACCTGATGAATTGGAAATAATTGATTCGCAGAGAAAGAGGTTCTATGAGATCGGTCAAGAGATTTATTCTGACGGCGGAATAGACGCATTAGAAAATATGTTCTTCGCATTAAATAATCGTATTCAGGGCGAATTAAATAAGGATCCTAGTGGATATAAATCTTGGTGGAATGGAATAACTGAATCATGGAATTTCTAAAAGAAAATACTCTAAAAATTAATTGAAATAGCTCTTATATTTAGGTCACATTAATTTCCAAAAATAAAAAAATATTATATTAAATCATTCACTTTTTTACTTTTAATAGTTATAAATTATAGGTATGATACTGTAAAGAAATCATTTTACTGTTTTTCCTTTTATTGTATAAAATATTTTTTTTAGTATACTATCTATTTCGTTTTGAAATCCTACTAACAAGAAAGTTATCGATGTTCCTAATAAAATGCCTCCTATTGAATCAAGAGGATAATGTAATCCTAAATAGACTCTAGAAAATATTACTAACGCAGCTTCAAATACCAATAGCACAGATATTACGAGTCTTCTCTTATTTCCACGATACAAAGACATTGCGCCAGCTGCACCAGCAGAAACTACTAGCGCATGCCCTGATGGAAAGGATTTTGTTGACTCTCCTTCTAATAAAGACGTATTATTATTAGTTAACTCTGGTCTATCTCTATCTATAATATTTTTGATTTCGCCACCTACTAGCACCAAAATTAAGATGGATAATCCTGTTATGATCGCAGTTTTTTTTCCTATCCATCCTCCTAATATAAATAAAGTAGCTAATACAAATCCCCAGAAATACTCTCTACCATAAAGAGTCACATAAATCATAAACTGACTAAAATAATCTTTTAAAGAATTTCCTGAAAAGAATGAATTTACATATTTATCGAATATGATTAAAGGATGATCATTAATGCTTGTTTGAAATAAAAATGCAGATAATAATATAAAAGAAATTAAAAGGATAAAAGACGCGATTAAATAACGATTAATCATAAACAAGTACAATTCTAAAGGGTATAATAATTTTATTGTATTAGTTTAACATATTGTTTCTTAAAAAAATCGATTTTGTTCTACTTACTATCTGACATTTTATGTTAAATATTAAACAGTATCCAATAAGACATAGATATGCAAATATTAAATAATTAAATAAATAAGATATTCCATTCATAGCTATTTTATTATTTTAAATTCATCTAGTATCTTTTGCTTCTTTCCATTTTCGATGAAGGTACCTGTCAATGTCCTTTGGTCTTTTTCTAATGCAATATCTAAAATTCCAAATTTACCATCTATTCCTTTAGCTGAAAAATCCTCTAAAGATGATAAAACCATATCATGGGCTCCACCAGTTCCAACAGTTGCAAAAATAGGTCCTTTTGGGTTTTTATAAATATTGTTAGGATTATTATCTTGTACTATCGGCTCATCATCATCGTCTTCGTTATACATAATTGGATAAGTTCGTTCATAGACATGAAGATGGCCTTGTAATGCTAAATCTACATTGTATTTATCAAAAAGAGGATGATAGGTTTCTCTGAAATCTGTATCCTCTTCAAGATTAGGACCTGATCCATAGACGTGACGATGATAAAATACAATAATCCAATCAATAAATGGTTCTTTGGAATATTTTTCAAGATCATTAACTGCAAATTGGTATTGTTCTGAATCATCATCGTAATCAGTTTCTGTAGATAAAGCTAAAAAGTGCATATTTTTATAGTTGAATGAATAGTACTGCTCTTTTAATCCAAAATATGTCATATAGTCTTTTCTTAATTTTGAAGAATCAACCTCATGATTTCCTATTACTATTTTGGTTTTATCAGCTATTGGTTCTATCAATTTTAACCAGCACTTTGCTTTTCCGTTATAAGACAGATCACCGAGAGCTAAAACTAGTTCAGGATCTTGATTGAGAATATTGTCTACAGTATCTTCTGTTTCACCTGTACAATCCCAATCGCCCACAGCTACAATATTAAAAATTGAAGATTTACGTTTCTTCTCCTCTGAGCCATTATCATCGTCATCTTCGTCATTATTGTTATTATTATTAACATCATCCTCAACTGCATAAGAAGTTTGTAAAAGGTTAAAAGGAAAAAGGCTCTGTTTAGTATAGATATTATTATTACCATTGTCATCTTTCTCAAAATAATTACCATTATTTAACAAAATAACGAAAGAAAAAACACTGATAACTAGTAGTATTCCTAAAAAATAACAGTCATAATTCAATTGTCATTTCCTTCTAAAAATTCTTTATTTTAGTATTGTGATATTTTTCAATAATAAAAATATTGATAAACTAAGCTTAAATTTATGTATTAGTTTAACTTTTAGATTTAATTTTTTATAATATTAATCAATTCTATAATAAAAATCGCAATATATGTAAATTCGTTTAGATTTTTATTTTAAGAATTACCATAATGAATATCTATAGATTTGTACATTTCTATCCAAGTTTTATCACATACTATTAAGTCCTAAAAAATTTTTTGCATTTGCTGGTGAAGTTATAATTGGGTAATATAACTATTGTAAATTCACAAATTAAATCCAACAAAAGATGATATATAATTATATATTTTGTTATGTTAGTTGGAATATGGCAAGACTTGTAAGAAAAGAGGACAGAGGACCGATGGAAGTAAAAGTAGGAAACGAGAGTAAATGGATCTGTATGTGTGGATTGAGTAGTAATCAACCTTTTTGTGATGGTTCCCATAAAAAGACTTTAGATGAACAACATGGCAAGATTTATAGATACAATCCAGACGGTTCAAGGACGGAAATTCAATAAAATAGATGTGACTACTATTATCTTTAAAGTTAGTATTGATAGTAAAAAAGTAAGTATTAATTTAGTTTAATATTTTTATTTTTTATTCAATAATATAATATTTTGTAAATATTTTGTTTATTTTAATTCATAATAAATTAAGTTCTAATTATAATTTAATGATACAGATAAGAACAATTAACTTCTTCTTCTTCTACTACTACTAATACTACTTCTTAATCAATATTAGATATCAAATCAATTAAAAATCCTGCTGGATTATTTTTATTTTTAAATATTTTTCTATTGTTAATAAAATTATTATTATTCAGTATTATTTTACTTGGGTTTATCAAATATCTTTTGGTTTGCTCCAATACAATATATTTGAAATACCACACTTTTTACATTTAATCGTGGATTTGACATAATCCTTCCAATTTAAAACCTTTCTATCTACAAGTGTATGTACTCTATCAGGTTGAGAAACAACCATATCTGCTCCGCACTTTCTGCAAGTTATAACACTCATTAAATAATTTATGGTCTTTATCTATCTAAATTTTATGTTTTAAATTTTTAGTATCCGTATGTTACCTTTCATATGAACAAGTAATATCGATAATTTTTTTCTTATAGAAATAACAAGCAGTAAGATGATGTACAAAAAGCCTAAGAATAGGATTAGATAATAAGAAATTAGGATCTTAGATATAAATATACACCATTCCCAATGGTTGTCTATATTTATAAGTATTGATT
>DATFCH010000024.1:0-2232 GCA_035253345.1 Nitrososphaeraceae archaeon | reverse complement strand
CTTTTTTCTGCATTTCCAATTTCTGGATTATTCTTTATTTTATCTTCAACCATTCCTTCAGCATCAAATAACGTCTTTTTTGCATTTTTATCTTGATGTTCTAATGCAGTTAATGATTGATTCAATAGATTCAATTCCTTATCAAATCCATTCTTTTGAGCAGATGCATTAGTATAATTTGAACTTGTTATAGTAAAAATTAATATGCCTATCATTAATGACACTATTGAAAGAACAAATAAATTCGTAAATGTTTTCATATTTGTGATAAAATAATATTACATGCTTTATAAAGAATAATATAACTTAGTTACCAGTTAACATCGTTATATAATGCTTTTATATTATCAAAATTATGCTTCAGTACGTTATCAAAATTAAGTTTCAATAATTTAAATTTACAACATATTATAGTATTTATACTTGCAGCAATAGTTCTAACAACTGCAATATTATATTTTGTTGAAGCGTATAAAGAATATGCATCTTCAAAAGAGAATATTGCAGAAGGATTAGTAGGAGAAATATCAGAAAATCAGATAGAAATTACACTTTTTGCTGGCTCAGGAATAATTTATTTAGGATTATTAGGATGGAATCTGGTTAAGAAATTAAAAAGTATTGTACCATATTTTGTATTAATAGTTATTTCTATAATACTACTAGTTACATATGCAGCATCTCGTACAATCGGAGTCCCTATTATAGGTATCGAATTCTATATTGGGAAATATGACATACTTACAAAAGTATTACAAGGAATTATAATTGCCATATGTGGATATTTAATCTATAGTATAAGAACCAACAACAGGAAAATAAAAAATTAAGATGAATAATGTATATATGAAACCTAGGGAGTAAAACCGATAGCGGTTCTAAAATAAGATTTTATATATTATAGATATATTATTAACATACATTTAGATTTTATTATTGGAAACTTATTTTATAAAATCTGAAATAATGTTAAGTTTATTAGTTATCATATGAAGATTTTCTATTATGCATAGAATTTTTTTGGATTAATATGAACATCATTTGATAAAAAGAAATTCCTAATTTGAAGGCCTCAATATCTATATTTTTTATTAATTCAGTTTTTGATGAAGAGAGTACAAATTCATCAATAATTTTTTTGAATTTAGAATCATCATGGTGTTGAAACATAAGCTCATCCTATCAACATAGTTATTAAGAGGTTGTTATAGATGTTAATGACTAATGCATAACATTTGTCAAATAATATTTTAGCAAAACCAATGATAAATCAATTCTATAAATAACAATTTTCATAAAGTCGTTAAGTATATAGGAATACAAAAAAGGAGTTGTCAAGGTACAAAGAAAAATGGAGAGAGTACATTTACTGCTGCAGTCAAGTTACGGGTCGAAAGTGCTTGTATTGGAGTCTTGATATACTATGATACTATTTCTTCATTATTCAATTTAATCTATCTTTCCTTTATTTGTCACACAATCTAAACACCATTGTTCATTATAAATTCCTTCATTTCTTTTAAAATAGACTTCAACAAAGACACCTATTACTCTATCACAATCATGGCATTTTCCTGTATAATTATGTGTAACACTCATTTTATTTTTCAACGTCTACTTGCTGTAAGATTCAATCTTGCTATTTTTGAGATAACCCATACAAAATGACAATGAATACCAATCTGTTTATTCTTTTCGTGACAATTCAATAATTCATTTTCATCCATATCGGTATTATGACTCAAATCATCTTCAAAATACTATCAATATAATTAAATTTTTCGGCGCCTCAAAGTTTTTTACCAATATATTTAAGTATTAATGGACGTTATGAAAGAATATAAGATAAGTATAATTGATGGAAACTCCAATAACTAAGCAGTAAATGTAGACGTTATGGAGATACACACCATCATTTTTATTTAATCCTAAAATAAAAAACTATGAAATAGTCATCTCAATATGTTCTAATATTTTGATAATATTAGTAATAGTTTTAGAGAATATTATAAGCAATAATTCATATTAACTTCATTATAATTTGATTATTTATAAAAGCTATAACATACTATTAATTAGATTTGTCTTCTTTCACATTCAGGTTCAATTACAAAATTAGCGAGCTGGTTGGGAGTCGAACCGTCCATGTAGTAGGGTTTTACTACAAAGTATTTTGCTTTTATTGTTAGAAACTTAATTCAACTAAGGTTTGGTTATTAAGAAATAAAAATA
>DATFCH010000023.1:0-13955 GCA_035253345.1 Nitrososphaeraceae archaeon | reverse complement strand
TATAAAAATAATGTAAAAAATTAATGGTTAGTTTAATAAAATACGAATCGAGTCATATTCACTTTGTTGAATTCAATGTATATTTTAATTTGAATCAACTTAAATTTTATTAATGCTACCAATGAAATATTATATCGACTCTCTCCCATTCACATATTCTTCATCATGAAAATATTCAAAAATATTCTTGTTCTTAGAGTAAACTTTGTCCTTTTAAATCCTGAATCAGCTAAATTATCATTTATCTTAAAATGAATCAATTCAATATGTTTAAACATTTTGTTATGACAAGACAAAACGTTTTTTATTTTGTAAATGCTCTACTTTCTATTGTTTTGAGAGAGGAAGAAGCGTGGAGTTTGATAAAACCTATCTGTCGTGAATTATATGAATTAATTAAAACAGGACAAGTAAGATTCTTGGACGGTTCTCATAATGAAAAAGATGGATCATATAAAATATATCTGAAATGCAGTAAAATTCATTTGGCATCAAGGGGCATTTTCGATACTATAGGTGATATTGAATATGAAAATAAGAGGCTTCGGATAGGGCTACGCAGTAATAAAATGCCTTTAAATCTTGTAATAGAGATTCTATAGTTATTTATCTTTTATAGAATCGGAATCTTGTTAGCAAGCCCAATTTTACATAGTTTCTAAAGATTTGTTTAAATGTATAACAAGCTCTCTTAAGATTTCTATTTTCCGTTTAGGATTGTTTGCAAAAGTTATAACATCGTTAATAAATTTACTAATTTCTATGGTTTCTTCGCCTAATACCTCTATTCCTTTTGAGGTTAGTAAATATGATTTTCCCGGTACTCCATATTGAATTCCTGATAAAAAATAGCTTTGACTATCACTCATATTTTCGCTGATAATTTTATATTCTTCTATTACCTTATTTGTATCATTTTGAATATCCTTTTCAATCTGATCAATTTTTCCTGATAACTCATTAATAGAAGCAGATAGTTCCGAGGTCACAGTATTACTTGATATTGATCTTTTTTAAGCATTTATAAGTTTCTTTAAAGCATGTTTCTTTAAAGCATTAAAAATTTATTTCATTTCTTTTTCTTGTTCGTCTATTTTCTTTAATTCAGTTTTTAAAAATTCTTTATATTTATCGCGTTCTTGCTCAGTCATTTTGTCTAGATTTGAGCTCAATGTTGAACCTATGGATGAGACCCTATCGATTAAATCCATAGCCATAAATCTTCCAATACTACCAAATCTAAACATTACATCCAACTGTTTTTGTAAAATCTTCTGTATTGATTGAATATCTTCTGCGATTCCAACACCTTTGTGTGTAATTTTGTATTTTCCATTCTCTGTTTCTGAAATTAATCCCTCCTCTAATAACCTTCCAAGCATAGGGTAAATCAAACCTGGAGATGGTTTCCATTTTCCTTCACTCTCATATATTGCAAAATCTATAATTTCTTTCCCACTCATTGGTTTCTCTTTTAACAAGTTTAAAATATATTGTCTTGAGAATCCTCTGGGAATGACACTGTTTACTCTTGAGAACCAATGGGATATCATATTATAAATATATCACTAGCGATTTATTAATATTTCTTTTAGGAAAGTTCGATCGAAAAAATGATATTTTTGACTTCGTTAAAAATAAAATTGCGATAAATAAAATCTGGATACAAAATTTAATCAATATTTATTATACTGTATATTATTTCTCATTTACACTTTTAACTAGTTTTCATTCCTATCTGTTATTATTAAAAAAACATATATTGAATTTTTAGTATTAATTCATTGGATGACCATGAAATGTCCTATTTGTGAAACCATGATGATATGGCTGAATGGATCTATAAGCCACGATCCACCAATAAAATATTATTCTTGTAGGCAATGCATGATAGGCCTTTCTAAATATTCTGAAACTGATTATGATGTTTATGAAATAAAAAACACCAAATAATTTTAAATCTATTTATTAAATTAATTAATCTCTTAATATAATGTCTAACAAATCTTTTCGAGCTAGCATAGCCACTGATTCTGACGATATCATAATTCTTCCTGGGGTATATGATGCTTTAACCGCTAAAATTGCCCAAGACGTTGGATTCCAAGCAGCATTTCAAACGGGTTATGGTACATCGGCGTCTCTATTAGGTATGCCTGATTTTGGATTTATTGATGCAGGAAAAACCTTGGAAAATGCAAGAAGAATAATTAATTGTGTAAGCATTCCTATTCTTGTCGATATAGATACTGGTTATGGTAACCCATTAAATGTTTGGCATATAGTCAAAGATCTACTGAGGATTGGTGCAAAAGGTATCTTCTTGGAAGATCAAGCATGGCCTAAAAGATGCGGTCATATGATGGGAAAAACTGTAATTCCGAAAGAAGAATATATTTTAAAATTACAAGCTGCAATAGATGCTAGAGAGAATAACGATTTTGTCATTGTAGCTAGGACTGATTCTCTCGCCCAATTTGGAATAGAGGAAGCATTAGAACGAGGGAAAGAATATAGAAAAATTGGTGCTGATGTAATATTTATTGAAGCACCAAAAACCATTGATCAAATGAAAATGATTGCCAAAGAAATTAATGCTCCCTTATTAGCAAATATGATAGAAGAAGGTATGACTCCTAATTTAACTGCCAATGAGCTAGGAAAAATGGGTTATAAAATAGTAGTTTTTCCCTTGTCAGCATTATACTCTTCAACTTTTGCAATAAAACATACCCTTCAGATTCTAAAGGAAAAAGGTACTACAAAAGAATTAAAAAATAATATGATTACTTTCCAAGAATTTAATGATCTCGTTAATCTATCTAAATACAATAAACTGGAAAAAAAATATTCCTTTTAAATTTATTTATTATTTCTTTTTTGGTTTATTCTCAGATCTTAATAGTTATATAGAATCTTTATTTTAGATTTTAAATAATAGTAAATGCAAAAAATGAAAACAGGCCTTATTGAATCCATTACACTTTTGAAAAAAGATGGTAAAGTGAATCATAACTATAATGATCAAGCGATAGAACATGAAATGTCGAATAGACGAATAAAGAAAAATGTATGGATTGAAGCATACGGTTGTTCGGCTAATATCGCAGATTCGGAAATAATATCGGGTTTATTAAAAACTCAAGGATATAATATTGTTAATTGTAGTGAGGATGCAGATCTAAATATAATTGTGACATGTTCTGTTAAAGATTCTACAGAGCATAAAATGCTTCACCGCATAAAAAAATTAACTTCATACGATAAACCAGTAATAGTAGCAGGCTGTCTAACAAAAACAGAGCGTGAAAAAATAGAAAGTATTAGTGAAGAGGTCAGCCTACTAGGTCCGAATTCTTTAGATAAATCTATTGAATCTGCTAATCTTGCACTTGTGAATAAAAAAACGGTATTTCTTGAGAATTCTTCTATAGAAAAAACAAATTTACCAAAGATAAGATTGAATAAATCCATCAGTATTATAGAGGTTGCAACTGGCTGTTTAAGTAATTGTTCGTTTTGTCAAACTAAAATTTCTAAAGGTAATCTTAAGAGTTATCGGCCAGGATCTATAATTACCCAGATAAAAAACGATATTAAAGATGGTTGTAATGAAATTTGGCTGACTTCAACTGACAATGGTTGTTATGGTAAAGACATCAATTCAAATCTCGTTGAATTACTAAAATTATGTGTACAAGTAGATGGAAATTATAAAATACGAATTGGTATGATGAATCCCATGTATTTACCGGAGATTTTATATGATCTTTTATCGGTATATAAAAATGAAAAGATTTTTAAATTTTTACACATTCCAGTTCAGAGTGGAAGCAATAAAATTTTAAGACAAATGTATAGAGGTCATGATATTGATATTTTTAAGAATGCAGTATATGAATTTCGAAAATCCATTCCTGAAATTACAATAGCAACAGACATCATTGTCGGTTTTCCAAATGAAACGGATGAAGATTTTCAACAAACAATGGACTTAATTGGAGAAACTGAACCTGACATAGTCAATATATCAAAATATAGTCAGAGATCAGGAACGGTCTCTTCAAGATATAAGAATATTTCCTCTAATAAAAAAAAATTCCGTTCGAAAATTCTACATACTCTTTCTAGAGATATTTCAAAAAAAAGAAATTCCTTATGGAAAGATTGGGTTGGGGATATCTATATAGATGAAATAACGGATAAATTGATTCAAGGAAGGAATTATGCATATAAATCTGTAATAATAAATAATATAAAGAAATTGGATCTTTATCCTGGTCAGATAATTAGAGCAAAAATAGTAGATTCGTCGCAATATTCACTTTTTGCAGAACCTTTAGAGTTCAATTAATATTTTATCTCATATTATGAATGTGTCAATAATATTGATCTCAATAAATAAATACATTTTTTTTATTGATCGTTATGGGATTCTTTATTTATATAAAAAACTAATTTATAGATGACAAACTAATTGCAACTTATGTTTTGCAGTTGTAGATGTATAAAATGTAAAAGTCAAAATTTAGATTTTTTCCAATTTATAGCTACAGATGGATTTGATGAGATTCATCATACTTGTAAATCTTGTAATACCCATTTTAACCATCTAGATGGTGAAACCTATGACCATTGTAAACAATGTAAATTTAATTTTTAATATGTATTCATGTTTTAAAACTATCTATTAATTTTTTATGGTGCAAACCATTACACTGATGTTTCTCGACAATTTCTATATTATTGGTATTTCGTTTATTTGCCGTGGTTTTATAGTATTCAAAACATAATTTACATAATTGTATCATTGTTAATGTTATTATTTTTCATTTTCTATACCTTTAAATTTTATTAAAATTTAAGACACCAACACTTAAAAGTAAGAAAATTATCTATTTAGTGGATGGCTGCCCGAAAAAACACATCTAGAAAAAAAAGATTGATTAGGAAAATTAAGCAAAATCGACCGGTGCCAGCTTGGGTTATTATTAGAACACATAGACAAGTTAGATCTAATCCAAAACGGAGATTATGGCGAAGATCTGACGTAAATGTTGGTTAAGATTGGTGATTTATGATAAATGTCAGAAGAAAATGCAACTCATGTCTACACAATTAATCTTGGAAAAGCTTGGTTGACACCTCAGTATCGACGAACTGATAGAGTAATTAATATGATTAAGGAATTTGCTAAACGTCATATGAAAAACGAAAATATCAAAATAGATCAAGAGCTAAATAGAGAAATCTGGAAGAAAGGAAAAACTAATCCTCCAAGAAAAGTACGAGTACGAATGTCTCTTGATGATAACGTTGTACTGGTATCATCTTATCAAGAAAATTCAAAAGAGACTGGTATAAATACAGAAGAAAGTAAAGATAATTCAAATAGCACACAAAAATAATTAAATTTTTATTTCATTTTAGAATGAAATTATGATGGTTTTTAATTTTCTATAATAATTAAAACAATGAGATTGATTTTATTAATTTAGTCAAAAGGAATTTCTTTAGATGAGGATTTATCATTTTCTTCTGGATGAATTTTATATTTTCTAGCCATTAATAATAATATAATGGTAAATAAAAATAAGACTATTGCTAATCCTTGTGCTCCTCCATGGGGAATCATTATTAAGTAAATAATCGCGAATGCAATACAAATTCCTGCTTGTAGACAATATTGAATTGATGATGCAAACTTCAATTTTTTTGCAAAAAAAGTAATTCCAAACAATGCAATACTAGGATAAATGGTTAGTAGAATAAATTGATCGATGTCTATTTCATTATGTGTCAACATGTAAATAAATATTGATCATAATATTTTTCTTTCTATTTTTTTAAAAAATAATTATCCGAATTTGAAGAGATAATAGAGGTCCCCGGTTTAATTCATAACATAATAAATAATAATTAGATCAAACTTAACGAATTCGAAAGTAAACTGTAATTTTGTTATTCAGACTCAATTATGTTTTACCAAGTAGGATATAATTTTATAAAAGTATCACGTAGGGTTAGACTATCTGATCTCAAATTTCTAGACACAATGATTTAGATAATACAAAGATTGTTCAATACAATGAAAAGGTAAATCATTAATAGAAATATCACAATATATTCGCCAATTTTAGTACAAAAAGGCTTTAAGGAAATTGCATCATAATTACTTTGAACTAGTATTATTCAAAAATCTTTAGTATTGCGTGGTTTTGAATTTTTTACATTATTGGATAAATTTCCTCTGCAATCTTACTATTAACCAGAGATAATGCATTTTCTAATGGTAAATTGGCAATATCATCAATGAAAAATGGACCGTATCTATACATATCTACTCCAACAAATTGTTCCATTGGTTTTAAAAATTTAATTAGTATTTTTTTTTGTTTAATTATATCGGTTATTTTTTCTAAAACCTTTGGCTGGCCATTGGTTACAAGATCTAATATCTGAGTTCTTCTTCTTTTTGATTGAATTTCTTGATCAATTATATACTTTTCTTCATCTGTCATTTTGGAATAATTCATTTCTAAATTAGAATTTATATTTCCGATAGTAATTTTTTCTAATCTCGTCCTAAGTAAAAGACTAGATATTATCGAAAGATTTTCTATAACTTTCTGTACAATTTTTTTTTCCATATCTTCATACTCTTTTGACTTTAAATTTCCAATAGCAATACATAATTTTTGATAGGTATCATAAGGTATCTCTTGTAGAGAAGAAGTTTGATGTTCTTTTAAAATAAGATTGTATGCCATTTCTAGAGTAAAGGAATCTTCTGTATTGTCAGACATTAATTTATTATTTTTAGTGGATTTAATTAATAAATAATCCGTTTTTGTTTATAATTTCTGAAAGCCTTAATTATGAGATCCTTAATTATTATCAACTGATTTGCCATACAAGATTATTGAAGGAAGGATAGAAAAACAAATTTTTAGTATTGATGATGTTATGGATAAATTAGTTAAAGATGATATTAAGTTTATAGATTTACAATTCACTGGCCTTTTCGGAAAATTTCATCATATCACTATCTCTACAAATATGTTTAAAAAGACTGATTTTGAAAGTGGATTACCCAAAATTGATGGTTCTTCAATTCGGGGATTTACTGATATTCACGAATCTGATTTAATTATTAGACCTGATCCTTCTACATTTGCTGTTATTCCATGGATTGAGAAATACAAAACTTGCCGATTAATTTGTGATATTATAAGTGGAGGATCCAATAGAACACAATACTCCAGAGATCCTCGAGGTATAGCAAAGAAAGCTGAAAATTATGTAAATCAAAATGGTTATGACTTATCATATTGGGGGCCAGAAGTTGAATTTTTTGTTTTCGATAACCTGTTCATAAATACTCTTTCACCTTACCGAAGCCAAAGTTATGAGATTATGTCTAAAGAAGCTCCTTGGGCCTCTGGTGGCTTTGGTTACACCACGAATTTAAAGGAAGGTTATCTCCCCAGTGCTCCTGCAGATACTTTAGTCGATTTGCGAAACGAATGTGTAGATATTTTAAGTAATAATTTTGGTATTGCATGCGATGCTCATCATCATGAAGTCGCAACTGCAGGACAATGTGAAATAGATATCAGATATGATACATTAGTAAATATGGCAGATTCAGTTCAAAGTTACAAGTATATCGTAAAAAATGTTGCCAAAAAGCATAACATGATAGCAACAATGATGCCAAAGCCAATAGCACTTGATAATGGATCGGGGCTGCATGTTAATGTTAGTCTATGGAATAATGACACTAACTTATTTTTTGACCAAAACGATGAATATGCTGAAATATCTGAACTAGCAAGATATTTTTGTGGAGGGATATTAGAACATTCTTTCGCACTTGCTGCAATTGTAGCACCTACAACTAATTCCTATAGAAGATTAGTTCCAGGATATGAGGCCCCTGTTTATGTTGCTTGGAGTACTGGGAATAGATCTGCTATAATCCGTATTCCCGGTCATTTTAGAGGCCCAAACTTTGCAAACATGAAGAGAATCGAATTTCGTGCGCCAGACCCTTCGTGTAATCCTTATCTGGCATTTTCATCCATTATTGCAGCTGGCTTAGACGGAGTAAAGAAAAAAATATCTATAGGCGACCCTATCGATGAAGATATTTTCAAGATGAGTCCTATGAGAAGACGTCAACTTGGAATAAAACAATTACCAACTAGTTTGTTAGAAGCTTCCGAAGCCTTGAATACAGATAGGGACTTTCTCAAACCTTTATTCGATGATTCAATAATAGAGAGATTAATAGAGAATGCAACAAATGAGTATAGGGAGGTTACTTTAAGACCGCATCCATATGAATTTTCTCTATATGCTGATACATGAAGATTTTTTTTATTCAATTTATTTTATATGTTAAAGTTCCTCAATTTTTTTTGCCAATAAAAAATCATACTCACTTAACCCATTAATACTATGTGTAGATAAATAAACTCTAACTTTATTGTAAACATTGAATAATTCTGGATGGTGATCAATTTTCTCTGATTCTAATGCTATTTTTGTAATAAAACCAAATGCCTGAGTAAAGTTTTTAAATTCAAAAAATTTACATAACTTTCCATCTTCTATTTTCCAATCTTTTAACTCTTTTAATTTAATTTCTATTTCACTATCAGAAAGTTTTTTCCGATCAATCAAGTATAATAATTTGTTTGTTGCTTTACCCTTAATAACCTTTTATTATAAATCAAAGTTATCATATTTCAAATTTATCATATTCATCAGGAAGTTAAAAAATTGTTAATCATAACGAAATATAAATAAAGCAGATGAATACTCTTCGGTGTATGAGCTCAAGCAAGAAACCACACATGAATCTCGTGGTTACAGGACATGTAGATAACGGAAAATCTACTATCGTTGGCCATTTAATGGTTGATTTAGGAGTTATTGATCAAAGAACTATAGAACAATTTGCAAAAGAATCAGAAGCAACTGGTAAGGGTGACACTTTTAAATATGCATGGGTTTTAGATAGTATTAAGGATGAAAGAGATCGAGGAATTACAATCGATTTAGCATTTCAGAAGTTTGAAACTAAAAAATTCTTCTTTACATTAATTGACGCCCCTGGTCATCGAGATTTCATTAAAAACATGATTACTGGTGCCTCTGAGGCAGATGTGGCTATTCTGGTTGTATCTACAAAACCGGGAGAGACGGAAGCTGCAACAGAACCAGGAGGTCAAGCAAGAGAACATGCATTTTTATGCAGAACATTGGGAGTAGGTCAAGTAGTAGTCTGTTTAAATAAAATGGATGACTCAAACTATTCAGAAGCGAGATACAATGAAGTAAAAGGTGTAGTTGAAAAAATGCTTAAGATGGTGGGGTACAATACCAGCAAAGTAAATTTTGTTCCTGTATCTGGATGGAAAGGTGACAATCTAGCCAAAAAATCTGACAATATGGGTTGGTATAAAGGTGCAACATTGTTAGAAGCACTTGACTCTTTCGATCCGCCAGAAAAACCAATTGGCAAACCATTGCGTATTCCTATTCAAGATGTATATTCAATTACTGGTGTAGGAACTGTTCCAGTAGGAAGAGTAGAGACTGGTGTTGTTAAGGCTAATGATAAGGTTATTGTAATGCCTGCTGGGGTAACAGGAGAGGTCAAATCTATCGAAACTCATCATACTCAGATGGATTCTGCAGAGGCTGGTGACAATATTGGATTTAACTTGAGAGGAATAGATAAAAAATCTATTCATAGAGGAGATGTTATAGGACATGTGGCTAGTCCTCCAAATGTTGCTAAAGAATTTGAGGCTCAAATTATAGTGATCCATCATCCAACAGCTATGGCCCCAGGATATACACCTGTACTTCATGCTCATACAGCTCAAGTAGCGGCAACCTTGTCAGATTTCGTAGCTAAAATTGATCCTAAGACGGGAGGAGTATTAGAAGAAAAACCAAAATTCCTTAAAACTGGAGATGCTGCTATTGTTAGAATAAGGCCGGTTAGACCTCTTGCAATAGAGACTTTCAAAGAATTTCCTGAAATTGGCAGATTTGCCTTACGAGATATGGGTACTACAATTGCTGCTGGAGTGATTAAATCTATTACAGAAACATATCAAAAGAAATAAAGGGAATTTATAAAATGCCTCAGGAAGCTCGAATAAAGTTAACAAGCATAAATCTTTCCACATTGGAAGGTGTTTGTTCAGAAATTAAAGGAATAGGTGAAAAAAGTGGGATTAATTTAAAAGGACCATATCCACTACCTACCAAAAAAATGAAAGTGGTAACAAGAAAATCTCCATGTGGACAAGGTACAAATACTTGGGACAAATATGAATTGCGAATACATAGAAGGGTAATTGATTTAGGGGCGGATGATAAAGCCATAAGACAGCTTATGAGATTAAGAATACCTGACGATGTTTATATAGAAGTATCCCTTACCTAATTTTTTCTGTTTGCTGTTATCTTCATTTATACTTTTATAAATATTTCTAAAACTTATTTTTAATTAAGGAAATCGCAAAAAATCAAATGAGACTATTAAATTTATTTTTATTTATATCAGTATTTCATTTATTTACTTTGTTCCTCCTTAATTTTATTGAAATATCTGGACAGCATCTATCAGAACCTACAACTGGTTTTAATTTATATCATAATCAAATACACTCTTTTGAATTAATGTATCCTTCAAATTGGACATATGTTGAATTTGCAGACAAGCTCATAGATACAGATTTAAATGTAGTTGTGAGTTTTATTTCTCCGTTGGATTCTTCAGTTGATCCATTTCAAGAATTTTTTACTATAAAAACAATAAAGCTTGATTCAAACGATTCTTTTTCCAATAATTTCAATCAATATTTGGAAAAATTAAAAAAATATATTGCCAATATCAATATATCCAAATTAGATGATATTTCTGATCAAAGTAAGTATTTGAAATACTCATTTTCTCCACAACCAGGATTAATTATAAACAAAACGGAATATATACTTCTCAATAATGACAATTATGTATTTCATCTTGAATTTACTTCAAACAATAACAACAAGACTTTCGAAATGCTTATTAATAAAATCGTTTCAAACTTCCGTATCGTTTAGCCTACATAATCGATATAAAAAAAATTAAGAGTAAAAAAATTTTATTTGGTTATTTCCTCAAAGCGTTTGGAGACATCATCCCAATTTATAACATTCCACCAAGCAGAAATGTAATCGGGTCTCTTATTTTGATATTTAAGATAATATGCATGTTCCCAGACATCGCATCCTAGCAATGGTATTAAACCTTCGGTTCTAGGACTTGTTTGATTTGGCATAGATTTGTATTCTACCTTGCTGGTTGATGGATTGTATACTAACCATCCCCAACCACTACCTTGGATTAATGTGGTAGTAGATGAGAATTTTTCTTTAAATGTTGTAAAACTTCCGAACGATGCATTAATAGCATCAGCAATAGCTCCGTTAGGTTCTCCTCCTCCATTTGATTTCATATTGTTCCAAAATATTCTATGATTATCGAATCCTCCTCCATTAAAATTGATGGCGCTTTTTTGTTCGGCAGGCACCTGATCAAGATTAGATAATATTTCAACAATATCTTTTTCTTGGATTTCAGATGGGCATTTATCTAGTGCTGCATTAAGTTTATCTGTGTAAGTTTGATGATGTTTAGTATGATGTATTTCCATAGTTCTTGCATCAATATGTGGTTCTAGTGCATCATAACTATATGGTACCTTAGGTAATTCATATTTTCCCATACGTGTATTTTTTTTTTGTAATTATTATTCTTTGTTTTACCTAATTACTAATTTACTAATTTTAGATATATCTGTATTCTTAATAATTCTTGTGAGGGAAAGGTATTTATTGAAAATTAGAATTTAAATTTAACTGCTTATTCATGGTTATTAATAAGGAACTACTGGAAAAAAGAAAAAAAGTATCAGAACATAGACCTAGATTTGTGAGACAAGAGAGCTGGAGATATGATAGGCTGTCAGAAAATTGGAGAAAACCCAAAGGAAAAGATAATAAAATGAGACTACAAGTTTCTGGTGTTCCTCGGCTAGTAAAAGTTGGTTATAGGAGTCCTAAGGATGCCAGAGGACTGCATCCTTCAGGATATACAGATAATTTAGTATATAATATCAACGATCTATTATTCTTGAATCCTAAAAAAGATGCTGTTCGAATAGGACATAATGTGGGAAAATTAAAAAGAGGTGTAATTTTGTCTAAATCTATTGAATTAGGTATTAAAGTCTTAAATCCAGGTAAAGATTCTAAAACAAGTAAAGATTCTAAAACAAGTAAAGATTCTAAAACAAGTAAAGATTCTAAAACAAGTAAAGATTCTAAAACAAAGACTTCATCTGAAATAAAGGATAGTGAATAAAAGAGGTGGTCGTAAATCTTAAAAAGAAAAGGGAATTAGTTGCTAGGATGCTAAAAGTTGGTTCTAATAGGGTTAAATTTGAACCTGATAAGCTTGATGATATATCTGATTCTATAACAAGAGATGATATAAGATCATTAATAAAAAATGGTGTAATATGGACATCGAAACCGAAAGGAACTTCAAGAAGTAGAGCTAAAGCAAAGTTGGAAGTAAAGAAGAAGCATGGGACAGGTCCAGGATCTAAGAAGGGTCATAAAACTGCTAGAACTGGAAAAAAGGAATTATATGTCAAAAAAATTCGAACAATGAGATACCATTTGAAAGTCTTGAAAGATCGAAATGATATTAATCGTGAAATATTTTGGTCACTATACAAAAAAATAAATGGAGGCCAAATCCGATCCCTGGCCCATTTAAGGGGTACCGTGAAAGAATCAAAATCTCAGTAGTTTATCAACTACAATATTTTTTAATTAATTAAAATCATTTATTATCGAGCTAGATCGATTGATTAATTTTTCTCGTAAATTAATAACTTGTGATCTCTTTTCTCCATCTAAATTAGTTTGAAGTAATACATTTAGACCTTCAATTAAATATTTCATATTGAGAAAAGTGAGAATATCTATACTCTCATTTTCTTCCTGATTATTCTCTTTCCAGTCACTCATATCACATATTAGTTTGTCTCAATGTTAAACGTTATGGAACAAATTTGGGTATTAATATTATTATAAGTTAGATTGTTCAGATAATACATGTTTTTTACCTTAATTGTATCTGATTTGGATCCAGCTAGCAAAACAATGCTAAAATATTTACAAGAATTTAAAAAATTTGTTCAAGTAGATGATTTCTGCTTCATTTCTTCATTATATGAAAATATTTCAGTACATAGAGCAAAAAATCAATTAATATATACTGATTATTTAGACAATATCTCTACAAAAACCGATGTCTATATTTTTCTGTCTAGACATCAATCAAAAAGTAGAATTCCATCTCTAACATGCCATTTCCCTGGGAATTTTTTTTCAAATTCTTATGGTGGGAATAAATGCGAATTAGGTATTTCTTATCCTTCCTTACAAAAGATTTATCTTAAGAAGATACATCAGTTAAGAGAAAAAGTCCCATTGTGCGATATAACTATAGAAACTACTCATCATGGTCCAACCAATATAAAAAAACCAGCTATGTTCGTCGAAATCGGATCAGATGAAAATCAATGGATAAATATGGATAATGCATCTATAGTTTGTGATTCTTTAATATATATATTATCTAGAAAAATAGTTAGTGCTAAATATATTGGAATAGGATTAGGAGGAAATCATTATGGATCAAAATTTAATAAATTTATACTAGATACAGATTATGGTATAGGTCATATTGCAAATAAATATAATTTAATCAATATTGATAATTATATGTTAAACCAAATGGTATTCAGATCTTATGAGAAGGTTTCATACATAATAATTGACCAAAAAGGATTAGGAAATGAAAAAGAAAAAAT
>DATFCH010000022.1:0-9815 GCA_035253345.1 Nitrososphaeraceae archaeon | reverse complement strand
TGGTAAATGATCATATAGCATCAAAATTCGATAATGATTTCCACAAATACCAACTAGCTATGCTTCTATATGGTTTCCAGATATTAGAAAGCTCTATAATATATTGTTCATCAACATTTTCATAATTAAAGTACCATTTTTGCAAAGCTTTTTTTATCCCAAGGTCATTTAAAGGAAATACATCTTTTCTTCCTAGACAAAATATCAAAAACATTTCTGCAGTCCATCTACCTATTCCCTTCATCTTTGTCAACTCATTGATAATTTCTTCATCTTCTTTTTCTTCAAGTAATTTTAAATCTATATTGCCTCTAATTATATCGTTTGATAATAGTTTTATATATTCTATTTTTTTATATGATAAACCAAAAGACTTCATTATATTATCAGCAGTGAGAAGAACAGATTCAGGTAGAAGGTCGTATTCATTGCTATCATAATAAGAAATAAATTTTTTATAAATTGATTGTGCCGCCTTTCCAGTTAATTGTTGCGAGATTATTGCCTCAACCAATGCAAGGAATGGATTGTTTCTTGTTTTAATTGAATATGCTCCAACAGAATTAATGATTTTATTCATTGTAGAGTCCGTTTCTTTTAGATATTTTATTGCGTCATCTATATTCAACAAGTAAAAATATTCTATAAATGATTATTTCAAATGAATTAAAAAATGTTTACGTTATGAAATCTTTCCAATATTAAAAAAACAATTTTATCTTAATGAATATATTCTACCATCCTCTTAGAATTTTCATTATCATTAATTACTATAGAATGATAATTATTCTCTTCTATATCTATTTCAGCATGAGAGATAAGAAAGATCTGTTTAAAGCTTTGATCATTCAATAAAATATCTATTATCATATTTCTACGAAATTTATCAAGACTTGCTAATGGTTCATCCATTATAATAAAATTTATCATAGGAACTTTTTTCTCTATATTTTTAAAAGGTCTAATTGTTGACATAAGCTTTGATATAGAAATTCGTAATGCAAGACCAAGAGCCGATTCATCACCACCGCTGAGTTGTTCTTTATTTTTTATTATGTTCTCTTTATTATCAATTAAATTTAAAATTAATCCATGAGATATTCTATCCTTTATCTTTCTCATCGTAGATGATATGCTAGTAATTTCATATCTACCTTCTGTAAAAGGCATTAAATAAAAATTTGTACTTTTCATTAAAATATCGGATAATCTTCCTTCAACAATATCTGTAGAGATAAATCCATCTACCTCCCCTAATAAAAATAGGAGATGTTTTAATAAATATTCATTCTCTTTAAGTTTTTCTTCTGCAGATCTTAGATTAATTATTTTTATTCTCCTTGACTTAATATCTTCAGATAAAAATGAAATATCTCCCTGAATATTTTCAATAATTTTAGCCTTTTCCTCAATTCTGATTGAAAGATCAAGTCTTTTTGAAATTAATTCATCTATACTATTGCAATAAAAACTTTCTAACAATTTACTAAAATTTAATACTTTTAAACTATCGCAATATTTTTTAAGTTCTAACTTGTTTGATTGAAGATTACTAAAAATATTATTCTTGTCTTCTTTCAACTTATTTATTTCTTTCAGCATTTGATTAAATTTAATTTTTTCAGATTCGATCCGATCTTTAAAATTCTTTACTAATTCTTTAGATGAAAAAATATTATTTTCTATTTTTATTATTGTAGATATAAGATCATCTATTATCTTTGTATTTGAATTAGTTATTTCATTATATTTCTTGGGGAGTTCTGAAATAGAATTCAATTCATCATAAAAATTGAATTGTTTTTCAATTATACCATTTATGATGGTATCTATAATTTCTATTAATTGTCTTGTTTCTTTTTTGTCTTCAAGTTCTGTTTCAGTTTTCTTTAATTTTTTTTCCAATAGAGATAGCTCTTTTTTAAATAAATTTTCTTTATTAGATATATTATTTAGCTCTTTTTTTAAATCTAATATCAAAGAATTTTTATCATGAATAAAGCTGCTACAAATTGGGCATTTGTCGCTATTTTGTATATATCCGATACTATTAGTCTGAATTTTATATAATAATTGATTGGATGTGAGAAGTTTTTTATGTTCTTCTAACAGATTTACAATTGATATTCTTTCTTTCTCAATTTTTTCTAATTCAATTTGATTTTTTTCTGAAACTTTTTTGATCTCTTCTACATTATGTATTGATATATTGTGAATATCAATATTTATCTTTTCATTAGATTTTATTATCAGATTTTTTATTTGATTTTCATCGTTAGCTATTCCTTTTAATATGTCGTTAGCTTTTCTTATATTATCTTTTGGCGGATATTCTTGTAGCTCTTTTAAAAGATCCATAATTCTAGAATCTAATTCAATTATTTTTTCTTGAAAATCTTTAATTCTATTTTCTTGAACTACAATATTTTCTTTTTTATATGTATACATTCTTTCAATATATTCTAAATCTTTCTTATATTTCTCAATATTTTCAATATATTTTTTTATTTCGTATAATTGTTCTTTAGTAGGGAATTTAACTAAATTACTCTTATCATTTTTTATTTCTTCTAATTTTACCTCAAGCTTTTCTTCTTTTACCTTTAAAATTTCCTTTTGTTTATCTAGTTCATTTTGTTCTGTTAAAAGGCTCCCAATTTGTATTTTTAGATCCTTAATTTCTTCATTAATAGTATTGATTTGATTCTTTAAATTCTTCTTTATATGTTCATCAAAATCATCTAGTCCGAATAACTTCTTAACCAGTTCTCTTAGTTCACTTGGATCTGCAAGCGAAAGTTTATCAACTTCTTTTTGTCTAATATACACTGTTTTTTCAATTACTTCTGGATATACTCCCAAAAGCGATTCAATTTCTTGATTAACAATATTTGGGCCTCTACAAAGCTGTATAAATTTATCTTCATTTTTCTCTTTCTTGAATAATAATGCTGAAGATTTTGCTGTTTCATTTTGCTGATTTAGAGGAGATGTCTTTTTTTTTGTAATTTCAATTGTTCTAATTACTCTATATACATTATTACTAATTTCAAAGGTAATAATGACTTCGCATCTAGATTCTCCGGTCTTAATCAGCGATTTTCTGTCTCTTTCAGCCATTAGATGTTCACCAAGAAGTCCCCATAGAATTGATTCTATTATGCTTGTTTTACCCATTGAATTTTTACCCTTAATAAAAAAAAATCCTTCCTCTAAGTATCCATCATTTGGTATTGAAATACTATCAAATGGTTTGAAATTTTTTGATTCTATTTTTAAAATTTTCATAAAAATCACTATGGAGTCTTTAATGATTCAAAGAAAAGTTTTGCGAGTATATCTGAATCTAAATTATTCTTTTTTAGATCATCCTTTCTAATTGATGTGATATATTTTTTAAATTCTTTCTCTGGATCTTCTATTAAATATTCAATGAACATATCATCATCATCTTTAATTTGTTTTATAATGTTATTCTCATAATACTTTGGTATTTCTAGAATAAATTCTACTATATTATACTCATTGCTATTTAATGTGATTCTATTTAGATATGATGAGATTTCATTGATATTGAAAAATGAGCCATAACTTTTATTCCCTTTTATGGTAATTTTAACCCTAGCAGCAGTTTGATAGTTATAAGGTATGTCAAGTCCATTTTTCTCAAATACATTTTTAATGCGATTAATAACCATAAGATTATTATCATCTAAAAAAACTTCTACAACATCTCTGACTATTTTTCGCTGTTGTGGTAAAAATTTTGGAATTACTCTAACTTTTGATTCAGAAAAATCTTTATTAATATCTATTATCAAATAACCCTTTTGATAGGATTCTTCACTAAAACTCCACAATTCTGTGGATCCAGCATACCACGCATTATCACTAACTTGTTGCATTTTATGGTTATCTCCTAGGCCTATATAATCATAATTTCCCATCAAAAAGTTACTATCCAAAGTTTGATTTTCAGTCATCCCATGAGCTAAGCCTACATTTACCATATTAGGATCGACGTTATTATTTTGTATCGAGATCCAATCTACATATTTCGATAATAGTTGTGGAAGATCATTGGATTCGATTGATGGATGTGCATGAATTCTTAAATTTAATTCACAAAAATCCTTGAATAATGGGCGTTGTTCTCTTATACTATCTCTGATATCAAAATATGTAAAAAGATATACATTATCAAATAATATAGTGTATTCAGTTAATGGTGAAATTCTATATTGCATATAGCGACCATGATTTCCGTCGATTAATATGATGGGAATATTATTTTGATATAGTTTTTTAAACGTCTCTGCAGCTATTTTTCTTGCAAATTCTGGCGGTGGCGAAGGATCAGTTCCTGATGGAGTTTCGAAAAAATCTCCACTATGAATTATGATATCGGGTCTTTCATCTTTATCAAGATTTATTATTTCATTGATAAAGTGCTTCCAAGAATTATAAAAATCATCTTCTAATGGTTTGATCTCTTGGTTAATAATAGACGATCTAGTTCTTTTTGGCCTCTTTCCAAGATGAGTATCAGAAACATGAATTATTCTCATAGTAGGAACATTTGATTTTGGAGTAAGAAATGATAGATTATATGATAATAAGTATTATTAAAATTAAAAATCATAATCGTCACGAGTATAGGTTAAACTATTAGATATTCTCTTTTTTGTATAAAGTAATGTATTTTCTTTTACAAATGTTTCTGATGAATTAAAAACATTTAGAAAAAGCGGAGTACCTGCAAAAGAAAGAGGAGATACTGGCCCTTGACTCATAAACGAATATTTTCTTGATGTAGTACTAAATGAATTAGCTGGATCAGTAAATGACTGATATAATTTAAGTGCATTATGATCTGATACTAATTCTTTTAGAGTTATTAAATCGCTTCCTAAAGATAAGCCAAAACCACAAAACATTATCCTTAATTGTTGAAGAATATCTTTATGTACGCTTGAAAGTGACGTGCTGATAAACATCCAACCTAATCCAAATTTTCTAGTTGTTCTTACTGCATCCAAGAGAGTAAGTCTTAAATTTTCAAGGTCAGAATTTTCATATTTTTCTCTTCTTGCAAATCTGTGTGCTTCATCAAGTACAACTAACGTGTTTAGTGAAATATTTTGCTGCCAACTCTTTTCTCCTAAATTAATTAAGCCATACAAAATTCTTTTTAGAATTAAGGCCTGAATGGTTTCATTCCAATAATCTAGCTTTAGATGATGAGCACTTTGTAAAGAGAGATCTATCAACACTAAAGGTTTTTCATTGTTGGTAAATCTTTTTAGTAGAGAATCTACAGTTTGCGCACCTGGTCTATAATGAAATAATTGACAAATTGGTTTCCAAAATCTTTCATATAGATAATTTTCATCTATTTCTGATAGAACTGTATTCAGTCTTGCTCTTGGTTCAGAGGTAGAATATATTAATAACTGAATATTCGGATTACGTAAAATATTAAGTACTTGATGGAATGACTCAACTTCAACAAGATTAGTAAGGTTTATGTGTAATCTATTTTTTATTTCATTTATTAATACACTAACAGCATCTCTCTTATTTTCTCCTTTAATAGACAAATTTGGAAAAAATGAAGATTCATATAAGATTTCCTCAAATAATTCCCATCTATCTAAGATTAGGTTTCGTATATTGACTATTTCAAATTTCTTTCCTAATGAATTTAAAATTTCCTTAATATTTAGATTAAAGTCTTTTGAATTGCGGTTTAATCCATTAGAATTAGAATTATCAGATATTATATCTTTAGAAAATTCACCTACCGGGTCAAATACAAAAAGTCCCATTTCTGGATATTTGGAATATGCCATCAGAATCATCTTTGCTAAAGTTGACTTTCCAGATCCGGTTGTACCAAAAATTCCTAAATGATATGCTTCTCCTGCACCGTCAATTCCATCTCCAAAATGTTTAAACCACATAGGTAATTTAGTCTGTGATCCATATACATATCCTAAATAAAATATTTTATCTAGATGTTTTTCGAGTAACGAATTTAATATAGTATCATTTGTTATATGTATATAAGTTCCTGTAGCAGGTACAGTTCCTAATAAGCTAGTTTCAAAGAAATTTTCATCTTTATTGTTACTAAATACTGCACTACATAATAGTTTTCCAACATGTGTATCCTGAATACCACTTATAGGATTCACTAAACCTCTTTGTCTAGCAACAGATTTTATTGTTGGATCTTCTAAAAGTACATTTTTGAGTTCTATTTCTGTAATTTGTCCTAAAGAATAATGAGATTTAGATTCTTGTATGTATCTAAAAATCACAAGTTCTCCTATTAGTTTTTTAGTTACAGCATTATGCAATATATTTAAACTTATTTCGCTGGTTGATGATGGAGATCCAATAGTACCAATTGGTTCAGTATCAGATAATAGTTGTTTTAATTTTTTATCACAATTCAAATATATACCATTATTATTTTTAATATTGTTATCATCATTGTTTATATTATTTGCAATCATATCTATCACAATCCACTCTCTGTTCTGTATGAATGCATAATAAAAATGATATTGGATATATTTTCATCATCTTTTTCAAATTCAGTCATACTTCTTGTTAAAACCTGTTTATATGCAGGAATAGCAGGTGCAATATGTTTAACCATCCTGTCAGCAAGATAAAGAGGATAAGGCTCCATAATAGATGGAATTGAACATTGGTTTTTGATTGCTTGCAGTAGTGCAGATAATCTATCATTATTATTTGCTATAGAAGACGAAATTTCAATCCTAATAGCTGGTGACCATTTGTAAGGTTTGTAATATATAACATGTAATTCTTTAATCTTCTCGATAACTCTAACCATTAAATCTTCAAGTTCATCATTATCCTTATCAATAGTAGGAAGTTTTTTATGCCAATTTTCTCGTAGTGCGAATGGTTTAGGAATTGTATATTCCCCTTCATTTAAAATTAAAGTTAGAATAGCCCTGTCATCATAATCTGTAGGCCATTCAAAAAGATCTCCAATATCATTTCTTGAAGTATATTTAGGAATTCCTATCCATTGTTTGTCATTATTATCGGATGATCCTAAAATTTTATTATAACATATCAAAAAATCCTTATAATTATCGCGTATTTGATTTGCTGTAATACTTTTTCGTTTTTCAATAAAATCTATAGCTTTATACATGTGAATAAGTCCAGTGGTAAGGGATCCATCCAAAAAGATTAAATCATATGGCGCTGATGCGGCGAGATTTATCTCCATTTCTATCATTAATCCTCTTGCTGCAATCATATTTTCGGGATCGTGTCTTTCTGGATGTATGAAGACTTTATGATTTGGAGATTCCCACTTCCCTTTTTGATATGTAGACATTAACCCTTCTACTCCTACAGCGGCGATAGCTAATAGATCGGTTCCTAATAGACGTTCAATTGCAAAAGCTCCATCTATCCCACAAGAAGTCAAATTTTTATGCGACTTGATTTCCGTATCTTTTCCTAAAATCTCAGATCTATCCAATTGAGAACGAAAGTAATGGCGTTTTTTCTTTATTGTATCAAATGAATTAATTAGATCATTACTTATTTGTGTTGTTTTTGATAACATCTCTTCAACTAATGAAGCAGGAATATCTAAAAATGGAAAATTATTAGGAGAAGGGATAATGGTATCACTCACAAGTATCATTTACTTTAATTTTATTTAATGTTAATGTCTCTATGTAGGGCTTAATGGAAAAATGATATAAACTGAATTCTCTTGTTAATTATAAATCTCATTTAATTTTTGAGTTAAATTGCGTTTCAAAATTTTCTTGTTTAAAAATAGATCTTAAAGTAAAATGACTATGAAATATGAATGAATTGATTCCTTCATTTTAAAATTGACGTATTTACGTTTATGATCATTGGATAAATTATAAATAGAACGATTATAATGACTAAGAAAAATCAATAAATGAATTTAAACGATCAAAATTATTTTTATTATAGATAATAAAATGGAGTTCTATTAATTCTATTATTATTGAGTATCTTCACATTTGTTAAAATGATTAAAAGAGATCTTTAGGAATATAGTCAAATCTACAACCTCCTGTTATTGAATCTCCTTCCTGATAATTAAAATCTACGATAACATCCTCAGAATCACAAAGAAAGCTATCTCCATCTTCACCACCTTCTAACCTATCGGCACCTTTACCACCTTCTAATTTATCATTTCCCTCTCCGCCGATTAATTCATCATTTCCTAAGTAGCCTTTAAGATTATCGTTACCTTCGTCACCATATAATTTATCATTTCCTTTACCACCCTTTATATTATCATTACCTTCGCCTCCTTCTAATACATCATCTCCGAACCATCCATCTAACATATCATTTCCTTCTCCCCCTTCAATTTCATCATTTCCTTCTCTACCGGAAATTTTATCATTGTTTGGTGTCCCTTCCAATGATATCGATTGAGAATAAGCCAATTCTATTGTAAAAAAAAATGATATTAATATCCCCAAAAAAGTTACAATAGTTATTTTTAATATATTCTCCATTTTATAGGATATAATATGAATTTATATATATTTATAGACAACTATAATAGAGATGTTTATTATATCCAATTTCAAATTATAGTAGAGATTTTTATTTATCATTATTTTAATCTGTAATACTTTATCATAAAATTAATATTAACATTTACTAGAGAATATAAGATAAAAATATTTTATTTAATTTGATCATAGATTGTGAAACTTTAAAAATAAATAAGGAAAATGTTAGATAAGTTGTTAGAAACTGTATAAAATTATAAAATCAAAATGGACTTTGCTTAATCTGTTACCAATTTCTAATCTAATTTACTTTTACCTTAACTAACTAAATATATTTTATATCATAGTTATTAAAAAAAAGGATAATTCTTGCTATAGAATAAAATGCAATTTAATCTGTTAGGATCATAATTGTCTTAGGTCTATGCTGGTGCAAATCCATGATAATAGGGAATTTGTGCAAATTCATCTACAGGTTCAGTAAGAGATATTAAATATCCATCAGGATCCCGGATAATTGTATTTTTCCCTGTTTTGTCATCAGATAATTTTTTATGAAAATCAACTTTTCTTTGAACTAAATTATCATATAAAGTGTTTAAATCCATTACAGAAAAAGTTATTATTACTGAATTCTTGTTGTTTTGATTAGATCCTGTTTTATCTAATTCGATTATAAGTTTAGTGTTGGTAGAACCTTTTTTAGAAAATTCTATTTTATCTTCGCTTTCTTGATTGACTCTCAGGTTTAAAATATCTCGATAAAATTCTACTGATCTTTTGATATCTGAAACTAACAATGTAACTCCTTCTATTTTATTTAGCATGTTTGTCATAACAATGCTCTTTTTATTAAGTTTAATGTTATTAAAAGCTAAAGTTTAATATTTTAAGAATTTAGAAATAAGAAATAAGAAATATTGGCGATAATTGATAAATAGATGATAGGCTTTTATTCAATTATGCTGTTGAATTATAATCAATATATCAACTAGTGAGAACTTAAATTTTTTTTACTTGTTAGTTTAACTTTATTTATTGTAGGTATTATGGTATTATTTACGATAAATAGTATTACAATAATATATTAGAATATTTTCCAGTAGAAATAGAAGGGTAAGTTACATAGTTAAACAAAATAATGATAATATCTCTCGAATCTAAATCATAAAACCAATATTGAAACATTTTTTTATTTTAAGTTGAATTGTAATTTAAATATAGAGATTTTAAAAATATCATAATATT
>DATFCH010000021.1:0-2841 GCA_035253345.1 Nitrososphaeraceae archaeon | reverse complement strand
GCTATCGATATTATGAGATTACGATTATATATTTAATGAATTTTAATAGTAGATTATTAAATAAAGTATTGAATTATCAGATCAAAGTGTTCTTCAAACTCTTCTATTGAACTAAAATATTTTCCACATTTACAATTGTATTTCTTTTCAGAAGAATTTTCTACGAACATACAGATTTATAGAAAACAAAGTATTTAGTAATATTATAATAAATTATACCTTAAATAATTTATATTTTCACCATCTCAATAAAACTTTATAAGATTTCTAATGTACTTTACACCATTAAGGTAGTTTCTATGGGTACAATTACAAATTTATATGGCTGTCTTGATTATGATTAGGTGTAAATTATCAGTTTCTGAACATGGACTTAATCTGTTGTTGTTGTAGTAAATTTCTTCTTACCTTGTTATTCTCAATATTCTGTGAAGAGTCGTTTTCTAATTCTATTTCTTCATTCCCTCTTTCTAAAAAATTGTTTATTTACTAAAATATTTAACAATTAGATATTTTTTTTGATATAATCTCTCATCATAAAAACGGCAAAAAAAGAGAGATAACTAAAGTATTGATAGGAGATATAAAAAGCTGATGCAATGACAATTAATTTATCTCCAATTATTATAAGCAATTAAGACTCTTTTGTGATTGCCAGAATCTCGTAGGCATACCTCCGGAGGATAGTCTTTATCTATCACCATCTTCGTCGTTTCTTGTTATTCTCTGGAGGTTTCAATTTTCAAGATAAGAAATACCAATCATTCTCTACAGATTTTTAATATTTTATATTTTTGGTTCTGTTGAATATTTGTGTATTTTAAAGGTGGGTGTTAAATAGAAAGTTCAACACCCACATGAAAATTCAATGAATCAACAGTGTATCAAGCTGTTTCATTAATAATAGAACATAGTAGAATAAAAGAATTATTGGTTTTTGGGTGCTAGAGGCTACAATAACACCCGTATATATGAAAGTAGTACCAATACTACAGTAGCAATCTAATTAAAATCAGTTAAGTTTAAAAAAGTTGTTGTTGATTTTTCGGATGGTAAACTGTCAATACCGCAATAACCCACATTTAGCGATATGATCAAAATTGATTCTAAAGTTTTTGGTATATCTTCCTTACCACCAATAGGTTTACCACAAATATGACGAGTGGTTTTGTAGTGAAAAAGCTAAATATTAATATGTGAATTCCCATATGGCAAGTTCAAATCCCTGTTAGGGACTACAATAATGTTGTTGCTGCTATAAATTAGCATTGATTAGCCCGACACCTGATATCCTAATATATATTACAAATGACATTATATGTAAATTATAACAATAAATTTTAAATGTATCTTAATCCTTTAAATGCTTTGTGATACACAGCAAAAATGTGAAATAGTTGTCTGATTATGAAACAGTAGCATTTCTGGACTATGACACAGACATTTTAAATTTATATATCTTATCTCTTTAGGAATTTAATTACTCTGTCAAAGGATTCTATAATCCCAAAACGTTATTGGAATATGTTAGAAGTTATCCAACCGAAATTGGATTCTTAATTATAGAATATAAGATGAAACACATGACAGGCTGCGAGTTAGCGAATGAAGTAGACTCTATTAACCCTAGAATCAAAATGGCATTTCTTACAGGTTATGACTGCTTTGTTGCGCAACTCTTAACCAATCCTTTTACTATTCTAGTATAATTGACAATCAATTAGCCGTTATACTCTGAAACCAATTATAAAATGATGCTTTTAGTATTATCTCCTTTATCATGTTCTTAAATCTGATAGTAGTAACATATTCTCCAAACATTCTTTTGATACATGAAAAGACAATTTCTACAATCCATCTCTGTCCATAGCTGACACTTTCCTTCTATTGTTTCATATTGGTTTTCTGTAGTTGTACGTTCTTGTTTCTCAAATAATGATTAGTCTTTTTACATCTAGAATTCTTTCTTACCTTTATAGCAGATTGAATTCCTTTAAACGATAATAATTGGAAATTCTTGTTACTGTCATAAGAACCATCCACGATGGCAGTATCTATTACTTTATTCTGCTTTATTGTTATATCATCTTCAGTTGTGGCAGTACTTTACCATCAAGTACTTGTTCACTGGTTACTTATAATGATAGGATTCTTTTCTTTTTTATGTCAACTGCGACATGTATTTTCAGATATCCTCTTTTGACATTCCACTTGTCCTTAATCCATTCACCTCTGTTTGTAACTTTGATACCAGTAGAATCAATTGCAATTACAAAATAGTCATCATGCTGTAAACTGGAGTTGTCCACATCATCATTATCATCATTTATTTTGATATACAGTCTGTTTATTCTTCTACATCTAACTAGAATGTTGAAACTTGTCAAAAAATATTTGAAATGAAATAATAATGGTTTCTAATGCCTAATTTTTTAAATAATTTATGTTTATTGTAGCTAATATCATGCAATAGTTTCTTATTATTTATATATAACATTTTATTAATATTAATAATAAAGTTGGCTCGATACATTATCATTCTAATATAGTATTGATTATATGTGTCAGAATGACAGGTATATATAAGACCATACTTGTATTAATATAATATTGTCTATCGCAATCATAGACGACAAGTTAGACCTAGTCACTTTGTTTTAAGAAGTATTGCAGATGAATGGCCATCGGATATGAAAATTTTACCGATTCCTTAGAAGCACTTGACCAAATTAGGAAACATCCCAACAAATATAATCTAATAATCTTAGATTTTCTTTTACTATGTAATCAGAAACTTTTTTGTATTCAAAAATCAGGTTATATCTATTCTTTTTGAAACTA
>DATFCH010000020.1:0-2050 GCA_035253345.1 Nitrososphaeraceae archaeon | reverse complement strand
TAAAAAGAAAGATTAGCATAAACATCAAGTATAATTATAATCCTTTAATATGATTTCTAGTATTAGTAAATTATAGCGTTAATTTCTTTTATTATTTGATAAGAAAACAATGTATTCTAATTCTTTTTAATTATGATGTATGTATCATGTGTAATGTCTTCTGAACAAATCCTGAATGAAGAAGAATCAAGCAGAAAGACTAGACGAAAAAGAGACAAAATCAATATACCAAATAAAGAAAGAAAAGAAGAAAAATCACAAGAAATAAAACTACCACAACCTATAATTTATGAACCATCTGAAAACAATAATAACAATCACTTAAGTAATGTCTTATTAACAACATCTAATGATAATAATAACCAAGATCAACGAAGACAAAATACAATTACTTATACTGATGCAAAAGAAATTACTGACTATTATTTTACATTTCATAAAAATATGCTAATTATCTATAATTCAATATATTCGCAAATGTTACAAGATATTTCTAATTTCTATAATAATGATTTTTTAACTTTTAATGAAAATATTATCGATTATTCAACTCAAATCGAAGATATGTATAATGGTTTAACTAGCAAGAGAGATAAATCTTTAAAACTTGTAGACACTGTCATAACTAAGAATTTAGATACATATATCAAATCAATAAAACAAGCACAGAAATTTTATAAAGATGTAACCGAGAGTTATTTGAATTGTATTAGAAAAAAATAGATCGGTAACAATATCTTTTTTTTCCAAAATAAAATTACTAGAAAAACTATCTACATTTAAAACACAAGCCTAATTATAAAATTTGTAGAGTTACAAATACTTTAGGAGTGAAGATTATAATATCAAGATGATTGTATCTATAGAACCTGATTATGCACTGATATCTTTACCTTATGTTATATACCTTGAGATGTACCCGTAAATATGTCAACAAAAGAAGATAAAATTAATGAAAGAACAAATAGAGATTTCAACAATACAGTGAATCAACAACAAGATGCAATTAACAAGACTCTGGATAATACTTTACATAATATAAAAAGAAGTACAGATGAGGCAACAAGAGAAATTCCAAAATATACACAACGTATTGCTGAATATCAAGAAAAAACTATTCAAACTGTAAAAGATATTGCTTCTGATGTTATTGAATCACAAAAACAAGTAGTAAGCTCATTTCAATCACAAGTAGAGAACAACAGAGAAAACTTTGCATTTTGGAATTGGTATAATCCACAAAGAATTGCTGAAAACAATGCCACAGTAGTGAATAATTTTACAACTTATCTATTAAATGCTAACAATTTTATAAATAATGCTCTTGAATCAAATGTGAGAGTTTACAACACAACACTAGAACAAACTCGTGATAACCTTAAGACTTGGACAAAAACAAATACTGATTTTATAAAATCAATCAATAGACAAAGTACAGAGTTTAACAGAGACAACCAACGAATAAATAGGTTTTAATTTTTAAACCTAATCCAAGAATCTTTTCATTTACAATTTTTTAGATTCTTAACTTTAGCATTTCTTATTTTATTTTATTAGCAATTACAAAATAGATCATACAAATATAATGCATTACCTTTTTTTAATAGTGTTTCAATATCGTTAGGAGCTATTTTTAATTTTATTTCTAGGTAAAACAGTAGTTGGTGTTGTCGTAGTAGTATTGGTGGTGGCGATGATAGATGAATGTTGAATACTTTTTGAAGACTTTGTATCTACTAGGATAGAATTGTATACATTACTATGGTAATCCGCAATATTTTTCCAGTTCAAATACAATTTAAAATGATTTACTGAATTGCAATAGTATTCATAATTATTTTCAAGGTTTATTAACGCTTTTTTAAATTCTTCAGGATCTCTTTTGACAGTTATTCCTAATCCTTTTCTGGCATATTCTTTAAAGAATTCTAGATCTGTTGCTATAAATGGAAGACCGTGTGCTAAGGCATCAAACATAACTCCAGAACCTGAACACACCTTATAAGGTAATAGAACAACATCCGACGCATAAAACAATAGTGAAAGGTCT
>DATFCH010000019.1:0-4207 GCA_035253345.1 Nitrososphaeraceae archaeon | reverse complement strand
TTTTTTTGCTTTCTATAATTCCTGGTATAGTATCACTTTTTATATTAATTCGATTTGTTAAAGACAAAATTATAAACAGAAAAGATAAAGAACAACAATTAGTAAAAATAACCTTTTTTTCTAATTTAAAGAATTTATTCGCAGAGAAAAAAATATTTGTTCTTCTAGTTATTATACTAGGAATTTTCAGTTTAGGTGCATTCAACTTTTCCTTTATTCTTTTAAAATCCTCGGATTTAGGAGTTTCATATAATTTTGTACCGATAATATATGCTATAATAAATATTACCCATACAGCAATTGGCATTCCTGCAGGGATATTATCGGATAAAATAGGAAAAGAAAAAGTATTGGTAATAGGATTTCTAATATTCATAATATCTTTACTATTAATGTATTTTTCAGAACAAGACAACATTATCTATATTATTTCAATTCCCTTAGTGTACGGTCTCTATGTTGGTATATCTGAAACTATCCAAAGAGCACTTATATCAAAATACGTAGCAGACAATAATAGAGGAACTGCTTTTGGCTTTTATGGGTTAATAATAGGCGTATGTCTTTTAATAGGAAATGTCATGTTTGGGTACTTATGGGAAAATTATAATGTTAACATTGCGTTACTTTATAGTTTGAGTCTTTCAATCCTGACAATTATTTCTTTATTTGGTTTGAAACGAAAGTTTGAAATCTGATATAATACATTTACAATCTGGATATTTTAGATACTATTATTTAATCACTTTGAAACTATCTAATATGTCATCTTTATCGTCTCCAGTACGAAATTCGCCAACTAATGTTTTTCCATTGTTTTCTAGTTTTAGGTTAAGAAATCCATATTCCTCGTTGTCCTGTATAACCAAATAATCAGGATTTTCTTCTGGACCACTTAGTTCATCACCCGCAGTTCCTACAGTTAAAAATATGATGCCTTGAGTATTTTGATAATCAGATGTAGAGTAATTCGCAATTATCGGTTGAGGGATTTGTTCAAAATTTATTGCATCTTCTCTTTCTTTATTATATAAAATCGGAAAAGTTCTCTCATAATATTGATTGTGTCCATATATTACCAAGTCTACGCCATATTTTTCAAACACTGGCAAAAAAGTATCCCGAAGTTGTTTTGCTTCTTCCCTAGTGACATGAGTGGAATAGAATGGTTTATGTTGATGAACTATTATCCAATCTATATCTTTATCATTTGATATCTTTTCTAAATCGTTTTTTATAAATTCATATTGTTTGCTACCTTCTTCAAATGGATGTTCTGTAGATATACTTATGAAATGAATATTTCGAAAGTCATGAGAATAATATGGATTTGTTAAGTTATGATATTTAACAAGTTGTTGATATATATTTTTAAATTCTATGTCATGATTTCCTATAGCAATATTCATCTTGTTCTTTATAGGCTCTGACATTTCAGCCCAGCATTTGATAGAATTGGCATCTTTCACATGATCTCCAGTAGTAATTATCAATTCTGGATTAACCGAAATTATATTTTCAATAGTATCTTCTGATTGATCATTACAATAAAAGTCTCCTGCAAAAACTATATTTATTATTTGATCTTCAATCTGAGAATCTGATTGTTGACTAAATGCCGTTATATTGCTACTATTATACATTGTTACCAATAATAAAAATGTGAACGTTAAAATCTGTAAAATATAATTGGAGATTATAAATTTATGACTGAAATGGTTATTTCTATTATTATCTTTATTTAACCTTATCTTGTTCATTGAAGACTATTTTTTTCCTTTGACATTTAATATATCGAGAGAGTGTTTCTCTAATTTGAGAATAAGATACATATTTATTAACTAAACAAGTGAGACTAATCAAATATAATTAAATCTTAACTTTAAGAATTATCCAATGTTAGGTTTTTGTACAATAAAAAAGGAAATATTAGATTAAAATAAAACAAGTAATATTAATTTATTATTTTAAAATTAATTAATGACCAGTTACTTTCAATTTAAACATACGTATACACTTTGTTTTATCATTTTTGGTTTTTTGTCATTATTGATAAATTTCCACTCGTTGGCATCTTTAACAGCATTTAGTTCACAGGCAGAAATTTGTTTAACTGTTTCATTTATAATAGGTGACATGAGTGAATTAGGAAATTGTGAATGACCTAAACCAAGCGCATGACCTATTTCATGTTTAACTATATGTTCTATAAAGTTTTTATTTAATTCTATTCCATTAGATGATTTTGAAACAGAAATATCTACATTATCTATAAATCCTTTTTTATTAAAATAAATTATTGCTTCACCTCCGACTTGTTCTATAGATTCATCTTCTAATATTATTTCTATATCTGCTTTAGATTCACTGTCTTTAACAATTTTAAAATGTATATTAGTGAGATTGTTTTCCCATTCAGAAAATGCAAAATTAACAATTTCTTCAAAATTATTGCTATTATTATTATGATAACTACCGTATTGTTTTATGCTATAAGTTAATACACTATCTTTCAATTCCTTTCCCCATGTACAGCATGTGTCTATCCTATTTTCCGTTAATTCTTGTGAAGATGCCTCTGTATATTTTAGTATTACAAAACAAAAGAGAAATAAAATAAAAATTATTAATTGAATATTAAACAACAACTTTTTCATTTATTTTATCTATTTAATTAAAAATAATTAATGAATTTTTGATTTTTAATTGTAAATTTTAAAATATATTTTGTATTTAAAAAATAATATAACACGTATAATAAATTTGATGGATATAAAAGGTTCAAAACAGAATCAAACAAACAACTTTTTCTATTCTTATTTTTAAAGTCTACAAATAATTTCTTATCGATCATTATAATGTAAGGTACGATATTCTAATTGTTATTTGGATTATTTTTCCTTTGAAATGGTAAAGTGATCTAAGGAATTATTTTGATAACTTACGCTTTGATATTTGGGTTCTCCCCCTCCTATATTTGGATAAAAGTTTACTTCTAGTTTTTTACCATTGATATCGATATTTACGAATCCAAAATTATTAGAATTCTGTTTAACAACATAAGTGGCTTGTCCTTCGAATTCATAGTGTGATCTTCCAGCAGTTCCTGTTACTAGGTAAATTACTCCTTCACTGTTATTATTATTGTCATTATAATGAGTAACTTGTTTTACATTTGTTACTATTGGATTGGAACTATCTTCACTATTATATTTTAATGGAAATGTACGTTGATAATTGTGATTATCACTACTGAATACTATATCTACATTATATTTGTCAAAAAGTGGATGATAAATATCCCGTATAACAGAGTCGGCAGGATGTTTAGATGGCGAGGTATACATAGGTACAGATTGAACAACAAATCTCCAATCAATATTTGGATTGGTAGAAGCAGTTTTTAAATCATTTTCAATGAATTGATATTGAACTGAACCAGGTTTATAATTGATATATGGATCTATAAAAACAAAATGTGCATTATTCAAATCATAAGAATAATATGTTTTTGCTAGATTCAAAGGCTTTAGATACTGGTTGATAACACCTATTGCTCCACCAGTAGTATCACTGTATTCATGATCTCCCATTGCTATCTTCAATTTTGATTTAAATGGCTCAATTATTTCAAACCAACATTCAGCAGATTCTTTATAACTAGCATCGCCACCTGCAATAACAAGTTCTGGATCCTTGCTTTGAATATTTTTGGCAGTGGCTTTAGCATTTTCATCGCATCCCCAATCCGAAGCAACTGCAACATTGAATGATTTTTTAACCAATTCTGTATGAAGATGTTTTTGAGAATTAGAGGATGATTCCTTAGCATATACAGTTGTATTAAAAATTAAAAAAGATGTAATGATTAATAGTGCAAGAAAAGTGATTGCAAAAATTGGTATCATGGATATTCACTTCTTTTATTATCATAACTGATGCAAAATAAAATCAGAGTAATTATTCTTGAATTAGGAAATAAAATGTTACTAATATTAGTAATATTTTGATTTGTATTGATTGACATATTTTATTTATATCAAATAACAATTACCTTTAAAAACAATATGATACAAGTCTGTATCTAAATTATATTTTGTAATAAATAAATTTTGTAATTTTTAATTTCTTTTTTATGATAATTCATATATAATTTAATTTTATTTTAATTAATTTAAATTTCTTACTTTTTAATAAGCATATATCT
>DATFCH010000018.1:0-3734 GCA_035253345.1 Nitrososphaeraceae archaeon | reverse complement strand
AAGAGATCTAATGAAATTCTCAGCAACAAGCATATTTCTACTTTCAGAAATGTAGATTCCAAGTAATGTTTTATGTACAGGTTCTGTTGCTATCCACAAATAATGGTGTTGGCTACCAATCTGTATAACAGTTTCATCTATGATAAAAGCAGATACTCTTTTCCTTTTGTAGATTTGAGAAGAACCAAATCTCTGAATCCATTTCCAAACAGAAACATAACTTCTCTTCTCATCTCTGAATATTACTAATGCCTTTGATGTATTCCGTAGACTTAGGCCAAGAAAATACAAATACAAAGAATACATAACTACAATAGTGGATGTCCTATTTCTTTCAAATGTTATTACAATAACATGAGAATAGAGACATTCACAGCTAAATCTATTTCCTTAAATTAACAGCACCAATTTTGACATATTTTACAGTTGTTTGATAGTTTAAAAATACAAAAAATTTCCTAAATATGACGTATATAATTATTCGCTCTTGGTCTATATGAAATAATAAATGCAAATTATATATACTATTCTAACTTCATTATTTCCAAATAACTTATCCTAGGATTTGCTAATTTTGGTTTTTTTACAGGTTATCTTCGTTATTTAATATTTAATTAATTATTTGTGCATATATTTTTGTAAAAAACTATGGCCTATATTTTTACTTTTAAAAGTTATAAGAGCAAGAGAGATACTTGGGATGCAGACGAAAAAGCCAGAGATATAAGAAATTATACAACTCCAGAACAAACTTTTGAATCGCTAAATCATATTTTGAATAGATATTTAAAATTAAAAAATTACAAGAAAAGTAGTCGTAAAAGGTTCTTTGATGCCACAATAGATGATTCAATGAATACATTGTATTTTGATACAGAATTTCATAAATTTGCAAAAGAAAACTATGCATTTTATATTCACTATGATAAAACAAAACAAAGGTTAATTTTCGATAAATTTTTAATTAATTAATTAATTAATTTATTATACTAGCAATACTAGTAAAGCTCATACGTAAATAAATTAATAAATAATTTTTATTATTAAAGCAATTAAAAAATGTATTAGTTCTATTTCCTTATTATAATATAAGAATAATTGTTATATCTTATATTTGTGTAGGATTAGTGGGAGAAATGATAAAATGATTTCAACGTATTGCTAATCATTCCAACAATAAAACTAGTAAATAAATGCTTTCGGAATGACGTATAAATTTAATTCTGTATTACATACTATTATCAACGTTAAAACAATGTGAATTTTTATTATAAGCATAAATAAAAAATGGTTTTAGGAGTTATTTACCAATACATATTCCACTCGGATTTGAAGTCATACAATTATTTTGATCATATGTATTAACATTGGTGTTTACTGGCAATCCATTAGCGTTGTTTATGTCAATAGTATTCAAAAGAACATTGTTAAAGTTAATATTATTTTCAGTGCTTTGATTATCTATATAAATACCGTTTCCAGACTTAGTAATTGAATTCAATGTGATAATAGAATTATCAGAATTTACTAAAGTTATACCTGCCAAAGCATTTTGGAAAATTATGTTATCTTCTATAGTACTTTGTTGTGTTGAATGTCCTGCTATACCAATTTGATTGTCCATAATTATGGATAGATGTATATTAATTAACCCTGCACCAGTATTGAATAAACCTATTTGATTTCCTTTACTAACTATTCCACTTACTTCAACGTTTTGGGATCCTGTCATTAGGATACCAGCTTGGAATTCTTCAATAGTACCATCTTTAATTACAACATTGTTCATATTTGGGACACTTATCCCTACTTTACTTGAAGTCTTAATATCACGATCTGAATTTGGTCCAGTTATTGTATGTCCATTAAGATCAATGACAATATCACTTGCTCCTACTATAAGACCATCACTGTCTGCACATCTCAGGTTGGAAGTTAATATAACATTTTGTGTTATAACCTGACCGCAAGAGGGGCTTATTGCTAATGATTGTGGTGATATCTGTTGAGTTTGAGCATTTAAAAATACAGATGGCATCATGATTGTTAGAGTGATAGAAAATAAGATTATCCCTGCCAACATATTAGGTATTAGTGTTCTGTTCATTTATTAGCTGAAATAATATAGTATATTTATGTCAATCTATTTATATAGAAAAAAAATTCGATTTTTATTACAATTATCTAAATTTTTATAGAACTTTGACTATCTTACAGTAGATAATGGTAAAATTCTTAAAATTATTGATGATTTAAATCTAAAAAAATTAATATGATAATCGATTTTATTGTTTTATATACAATTATTAATAATATGCAAATTATAAAATAATTATACCGTACTTTACTAGACTAAATTAAAATGGGTTTTGTACAATTTATTTAAATACTGAAAACAATATAATAGATAACAATATAATACAACATATAATAGATAAAAGAAGGGGCAAATTTTAGTGAATAATAAAAAGATATTAGAAACTCTTATTAAAAAAAAAACAATCCTAATATCAGATTATGATAAACCATTTAAGCTCTCCAGTGGTGAGTTAAGTCATTATTATTATAATTCTAAAAATTGTATTTTCGATCCAGAAGGATTAGATATAATTACTGATCTTCTGTTACAAAAAGTTAGAAAATTCGAGGTCAAATCCATAGGAGGGATAGAAACAGGTTCCATTCCATTAGCGACAGCAATTTGTTTGAAAAGCTCATTAACAGAATCTGACCCTTTATCTGCATTTTTTGTGAGAAAAGAACCAAAAAGGCATGGACCTCAATCTGATGGACCATTGGCTTATTTTGAAGGTAATCCAGTATCACCCATTGTTATAGTAGATGATGTAATAACTACAGGTAAAAGTGTGATAAATAAAACCTTGAACCCAATAAAAAAATTGGGTTTAGATGTTTCTGGAATAGTTTGTATAATTGATAGAGAACAAGGAGCAGGAGACCTATTCAAAGAGAACAATATTGAATTTCATTCATTGTTTAAACATTCTGCTGATTTTAAGAAATATATTGACGAGAAAATCAATGAAAGTAAAAAGAATTATGAACAAAAAAGAAGTAAAAATCTAGAAGTTTCATCATTTTTTCATTAAATCTTTTTGGGCTCGTTATTGAAAAATTGCAGTTTTTGTATTCTTTATCGAGCTACGCATTTTCGGCATTCACAATGAATTTCAATGTCAAAATGCCTATTTTCTTATTTGAATGATATAATAGATATATCAAAAAAATTTGATAAAAAATTGTATTAAGTTAGTGTTATAAAAAAAATTGAATAGTTACTAGTTTTAGTCAATTATTATTATTATTATTATTATTATTATTAATTGGTCTTGCTGTATGGATTACCATCACGGTAGGGATCACCATCACTGTATGGACTACCATCATTATATTGATCCAAATAAAATTCACTTTCATAATGACTATAATAACCACCGTATCTATCAGGAGTAGATTGTTCTACTATAGGAGATTCATCTGCATAATAGTTATTCATCGTTGGTAAATATCCTTCTTCGTTGTCTGATGAATAATCAGAAAAAGTTGTTCCTTCTTCATATTCATCTGACTCTGCAAAAACATTCATCGTAGGTGTTGTTGTTGCGGTACTAAATACCAAAAAACTACTCAACATTATTGCAGCTAAAATGATTAGAGAATTTGTTATATTCATTTTTTAACTAAGAATCATATTAAAATATTGAATATAAAGT
>DATFCH010000017.1:0-4077 GCA_035253345.1 Nitrososphaeraceae archaeon | reverse complement strand
ATTAGAAAGATAGAAAATAAAAAAGTATATTCGCAGATAGAAATAGATTTTAAAAAATCATTATGAATATATCAATTTCATATGGACAAAGTAAACCAAATAAACATATCGATGGATACCTCATACTGGGGAACAGATGTTGTACTATCACATGGGATTGTTGATTAAGCCAAAGGCGGATATATGTTATGTAGTTCAAATGTTCATGTTATGTTACAAATATGTTAAAAAATACTACTCAGAAAATTTCTTGACCTTGAATGTCCTACTATTTTTAAACATAATCTGAAAACAAATCTCCATTTGTTTTATAACGGTCAGGATAAAGAAAAATTTAATAATTTAAATATCCATCTCTGTTAATACGAAATAGATTATTATAGATATTTTTATCTCCTGTTATCGTGATTATAGCTGTAACGGCAATTAGATTTCTTGCATAGGCACATGCTTGGAAAACTTTGCCAAGAAAGATAGTAGATTAGAGTTTTTGTATTCTATTATAAAGCTTGGTGCATTTTTAAAATCTTCAAATGAATATCTATTAAAGTAACAAAAAGAATGGAAGGCAAATCGAAAACCTATCATTTTTTATTTTATCTCTCGTTAATTAATAAACAAGTAATGCTACCATAGAAACTAAATCTCTAAACAGCTCCAATCATATAAATTATAAAAGTATATCTTAAATTCAATGCGATTCTCTTCTCTCTTTGTGATTGATTTCTTTATCAAATTTTTATTGAGAGTATTTGACGTTTCAGAGAGTGTTACTTTTTCTTCCTTAGTATTTGAAAAATGGATAAATGGTTGCAAAGTAGCTATGACTGGAAGAGCCCCTTCTAAATATGATTTATTTTTGAGCTTCGTAATGTTTGAACCTTTAATACGGGGCAGCTTGGAACTGGCTTTTATTTGTATATATAACAGCATCAGATCTTTCTTTGCCATGAGATCTGCCGGCCCCCTGCTATTTTTTGAGAGTTTAATTTGCCATCCTTTGGAAATAAGATATAGAGCAATAATGAATTCAGCATCTCTTCCAAATTGACTAGGTGAATATTGTTTATTGATCAAATATTAAACTTCTAGTGTTATGTTAGAGATTCATCTATATAATATAAATCCCTAACATTATTAAGAAAAAAGAAATATAAAAAATATCCATAATTTTACTCCCTTTTTTGTCTCGGTAAGATATTTGATATGTTTTTTCCAACCTATCAAATATGAACTTGTTGTGAATATTGCCTATTTACTTTTATCAGATCGTCTTATTTTTATAAAAAATAAATTTTTCAATATTTCTTGCAATTAAAGGAGCCGTGTTAAAGTTGTATCAAATATTATTCTATTTTGATTGTCGATACGAAAGAGGCTATGGATTTTTGTTTATATTACACAATAATTTATTTCGAAATAATAAAAAATAACTAGCAGGTCGCGATATAGTTTAAATTTATCTTCCGCTTTTTAAAAATTAAAAATGACTAATAAAAAATTGGAAAATAAAATATATTAAATCTATTTATCTCATCTTGTCATATTTCATTTTATCATATCCATATTTTTCATCTTAGTGGTTATATCCATGGTCTTTACCCATCTTGTCATAATCATATTCTGAATATGTTATTTCTTTTTGTTGCAATATATTTCCATTTCCGGGATCTACTAGAACTTTATACTTTTTCATATTTTCATCTACAACTTTTATTTTATAAACTAAATATCCATATACATGAGTTAATTCTGCCTCCTTAACAAACGAATTTGGACCAACATTACTTTGTGCTTTAGTTATGGCGTCAATTATGTTAATTGTAATTTTAGATTTAAAAGCATCTGCAATGGTTCTTTCTACATCTATCGATCCGGTCATATTTCCTTTTTCGCTCATAGTGGTTGTAACATTCGTAGAGGTTGCAGTCTTTTGAGCGGAAATATTAGGGATTTCTGTAATTCCAATTGCAGATATCGTTGCAACAACTGGACCAATTAGGAGATACCTAGAAAATTCATATTTTTTTATTTCCATTTGTACTGCCAATTTTTGACATAATGGAAACTAATAGATTTGTATTTTAAATTGGGCTAAACATTGAAAGTTAACAATGTTAATTTCTATACCAACGAATAGATTATTTATTTTTGAAAATTATGCTGAATCGAGTCTTTTGTCTATCTCTTCTTGCTGTTTCTTGAATTTGGTATATCTTTTGCCCCAATTTGACAAAATTATGTATTGTCGTATTCCTAAAATTATCCAAATTATAGAAAGTATAAATGTTATCAGACGAATTTCTTTTTTATAAAGGTAATTTTTAGGCTCACTACTTATTAACTTTAGTTCATTTTGTGATAATTCCGTAATCTTATTAATTGATTGTTTGTGATCCTCCGAATTTACCATCGATTGAAGTGCTTTTTCTTGTTCTTCTGTTGGCAAATTCTCTATAGTTAGCATTTGGTTTTTCATTTTCTGAGACAATGTATTAAATTCTAGTATATTTGATCTAAGCTCATCATGGCTAATCTTTGGTTCGTCAAAAGTATACATAAAAATAATTATTGCAGTAACAGGTAGAATCATCATACTAAAGAACATAAAGACGAAGACCTTTCTTGTCTTGTTTAATTCACTCATTATTCCATCCATGATCTGAAAAATACTGTCATGATCCTTGTTGGGTGACTGACCCTCGCTCTTTTTTATATTATCTTCTGTATCATCATTTGACATGGATAAATTAACTCTCCATATTAATCTTAAATTCTTTAATTAACATTGTTATTCATCTTTTTATTCCTTTTTATTTCGAGGAAACATCTCCTCATATGGATCAAGTACCATCCTACAAAATTTTCGTCCTTTTTCGGTAATCTTAAAATTCACAACAATTTTACTGCCCCATAGACTCTCATTTTTTTCAATCAATTCCTTTTCTGTTAATTCATCAATAATTTTTTTATGTTTTGCTAGATTTAGCCCACAATAGCTAAGGAGTTTAGTTTGATTTAGTTCTCCATATTCTGCTAAGAGAACTAGGATATCCTTTCTAATGTATGTTCTATCTCTGTACTCGTGGACCAGACCAGCTTTTGCCCCCGATTATAAGAGTGTATATTCATATAAATTATTCTTATCATACAAATTGAAGCAGCATGTGGTCATAATACTTGTATCTCTAATTTGATCGGTATAAAAAGTATAATATTGATTTCTAATCATTTAAGATTTGTCAAAATTTTAAGGTTGTTTGCTATGCATCTTGCGTTTCCAGTGAAGCATAGGTATCTCCTGGGATATTTGCAAATTCAGGTCCAGATTCTTGTGAGAGACATATTTCGTTAGGGTTCCTGTCCTATCTAACGCATATTCAAAGCTTTAAACGTCCTTAAATGAAATTGAATGATCTTGTTCACCACATATTCCCAGAACTGGCCACTCTATATTAGAAATTGATTCTTGATCAGTTACCAAATTACGATAAATGTATTATTGTACAAACTAATGGATAATCTGTTAGGTATTTATTGCCAGTTGGACAGACTGACCATTTCCAAAACACCAGCCCAGTGAGGAAAATATCGAATTTACCTTCTCTAATGCAGCAAGATATCTTCCTATATTTTGAAGGTTACTTGTTGTTTCAGAATTATTTTCCCTTATACTACTTACTAAAGTTTGAATCACGTCAGGAGTTTTTGTTACCTGACCGTTAAATAAATCTGATGCTAAAATAAAATAACATTTCTTAGCTAATGTATCAGTCAGCCATATTTTTAATATTTTCCAAGTCCACACCATTCATCATTCATAACTATCTCAGATGGTTTTTTGTCCATTATTTTGGAATTATTATCCTTTATTGGATATATCAAATAACCTATGGGATTATCATGCTATTGCACATTTTAAGATCAATTGAAAAAGATAATTTTGTTGAATTTTGCAATTCTTATTTTTCATTCTTTATAGATAATAATTCTGCAGCATCTATATAACCATAAATTATATTTGCTATGAGTATTGGTAAATGTAATGTAATCATTATAGATGAAGGAATAGTTAGT
>DATFCH010000016.1:0-2735 GCA_035253345.1 Nitrososphaeraceae archaeon | reverse complement strand
GTTTTTTGTTGATAAATATTTTCACTGAACAGCGAGCATAAAATTATATTGTTACACGTCAATATAAAATAATTTATTAAAATCCATAGCCTCCAGTATTAATAAGGAGCAAACCATGAGACTATGGATTAACATTATAGTATGTTTTGCCTTTTCTAAACGCTGTATATTAAGAAGGCATTAATATTATATAATAATTGGAGATAAATTATTTATTTTTATAGTTTAAACCTAGAAAATAATAATTGGTTTGAACGTGCCTAAACAGTTAGTATAGTATCCACTATCTCTCCCCTAACTATGTCTATCATATTCAGTATTCTGATCGAATAGAATGTATTGAATGAAGTTAGGTTTTTTAAATTTATTACTGCACAAAATTTATTAGAAGACAAGTTTCCCTTTGAATTATCAAACGGTAATAAGAATAAAAACAAATAATAGAGTTATCAATAGGTGAGAAGATTTGCATTGTTAAACATTCTTCGAATTTAGTTTGTGATACATTGTAAGAAGTCCTGTATCCAAAAGACATCGTGGGTTACCATCTTCAACCGTATATGTTCTTGTAACAAATAATAAATTAGATTTTTATAAAATAATAAATATAGCAAAGAAAAAGTATAGAAATTTAGATTCTGTTTTAGATAATACAAAGTTTAAAAGAATTTTTACAATTTATCAACTAGCACATTTCTTAATATAAGATCTTAATAAAGATATTCAAAAAGTTAATTCATAATTGGCCATCATAATCGGAGATTTCTTTTACAAGATCGGCAAATAACAAAAGAAGAGAAAGATTGGTTATATGGTCAAATGATTGAAGCAATTAAAAAGATTACAAATTCTATAATCCTAATATTTTATCCAATAAGTTTAACAAATCTTGTCAATTATAGTTGAAATCCTTCATCTTCGAGTCGTGTCTTGCAGATATGATTACTTCTTTGAATAGATAGTTATACAATATTATTTGCATTGGAGTATATTTAAAATTTAATAAATAATAGGAGTCTTCTGTTATGGAAAAAGAACCATTTCATGAGCGTTAGAACGACAGAAGGTTACTTATGCAATGCAATTGGATTTATAATTATGTTATATTTACTATTAATACATCTAAAGCTCATATTTATTCAAAAAGTCTAGCCTGAAGCAACGTAAAGGCAGAAATCTCAAGATAGACTAAGTTGTTTTTTGTTTCCCTATATGACTTATATGACCCCTTTTACAGGATCGTCGTTACACTTACTAAAATTTTATTTAACTTTCGTAAGTATTTTCACCCCCATTAAATTTATCGATTATTATGCCAGATCATTATACCTGCAATACAAAAATATTAAGAATATTATAAATATTAAAAAAACCATAGTCTCTATTGACTTGCCTACACCTAAAATAGAGAACTATGGTTGATTATACCTAATTGGTTTAGTACTTATACAGTCTACCAAAATATATTAAGTTTGTATTTACACTGCAATATTTTGTGTTACAAATATAAGTATAAAGATTCTAAGAATATTTAAAACAAATTTGGAACTTAATTAACCCTGCAATACAAACATTCAACAATATTTTAAAAAAGTCATAGCTCCGAGCAATGGATCAGGAAATATAAGAGCTATGACTATGCAAATTGATTGGTGTTATGATAAAATAGATAAAATATTATTTAAAAATTGATATTCAATAATTTGATATGCTTTTGTTTCAAACGTGGACCTTAGCTTTCTGATATTATTTTCTAATTAGACTTTCTATTGCTTGTTTAAAAAGATTTAAAGGAACGGTTTCTTTATTTTATCAATTTTTAGATTTAGTACTTTTTAGTTAAAGAATTCACTAATAACAAATGCACTAATGGATATTATTTTTAACTGACAATTCTTATTTTACTACTACTATCTCTTTCCCTTATATCTTGAATAAAATCAAATCCATTCATTTGTGGCATTCTATAATCGGTAATAATTAAAGAATAATTAGAAATATTATTGGTCGTATAGATATAATTTAATGCATGAATAGGATTATTAAAAGAAGCTGCCGAATATACCATGATTCTAAACACTCATGATAAAGAGTAAGAATATCTTTTTCATCATCTACCAATAAAATAGCTCTATCATTAGTATTGTTAATTGATATTGAAGAAAAGCTAAATTATCGGTATAATCCTTTATTGCTATTAAAGAATGTTATTAAAGAGCTCTATCATCTCGTAAATTACAAATTATGAATGAGATATTATCTCATTTTAGCTTAAGAGATAATCAAAAAACCAATAATCCTTCCTAGTTAGCGTTTAATAATTTATCATTAACTAATAATAAATCGATTTTATTTTTCAAGTCTTTCAAAGGGATAGGTTTGTATAAAACAATCCTGTCAATATCTATTATACCCTTCTGAAGATTTTTAAGATAATTATGATCTGCTGTAGTCATACAAATAATTATTTGTTCATCTATCTCTTTTAGTTTTTTATATATAGTTATACCGTCAGTATGTGGAATTCTCAGATCTAGTAAGATCAAATCATATTTATTTTTTCTAAAGTCTAGTAGAGCACTAAAAGGGTTTGTATATGCTTCTACAATATATCCATTACATTCTAAAAAAATTTTAAATAAATTATTAATATCTGAATCATCATCTATTATAAGAATCCTTTTAGCACTGTTATTATTATTATTATTAATCATTAGTATTCACTAAATCAATTC
>DATFCH010000015.1:0-4503 GCA_035253345.1 Nitrososphaeraceae archaeon | reverse complement strand
ATACAAATAGCATTTAATTTTCTTCACTATTATGCCAATAACTGATGCTAATAAAAAGCAAATAGCCCAACAACGAAGATTATTTTACAAAATATGTTTTAAATGTGGAGGCAGAAACCCACTTTCATCTGAAAGATGCAGAAAGTGTCACAGTCAAAATATGAGATTGAAAAATCGAAACACGGGAGCTAAAAAATAGATTTAGCTTAAATTGTTTAATCTCTAATATTTTTATCTACCAATAATTAGCTTTTATTTTTTCAATTGCTCTTTCATGTTCTGGTCCTTTGCTTCGTGCATATTTCTCCATTGACGTCAGAGGTATTCCACCTAATGTTCTTGCTAATCCAGAAAAGAAAGTATTTTTAATAGTATTCTCTCTTCCCACTTTAGACATGAATTTCTGAATCCCATGTTTAAAATTGTGCTGCCATGTCTTGTACATTACACCTAACTTTCCTGGGTCCATTGTATTTCCAATGTCAAAGAAGTTAGATTTTTCCAATAAACCAATAGGGACAAATGTAAGTGGAGTTACTGTGAATTTAGAGTCTGGTTGTTCTGTTTCTAATTCATGAATAAGTCTTATTGTTTCCCAACTATCATCCATAGTCTCATCGTTATCTAACCCCATGATTAAAGTAAACGCTGGAACCCAATAATGTTCATTTAATGTTTTAACACCCTCTTTAACCACCCAGTGCCATTCAGATGGTTTAAACGGTGCTAATTTTCTATCGGCATATTTTCCTATCAATCTTATGCTACCAGTTTCAAACCCACATTGTATCCCAATAAAATTATTTGGTCCTGATTTAATTATTCTTGAAACATTCGGAATAAGTCTTTCATCAGCTATTGCACCAGCTAATGTTCCATGAGTTGGATTTGTATGTTCTATTCCTGTAACCATAATTCCTTTAAAAAGTTCTTCTATCGCTTCTCGATTAGGAGCCATATTTTTTGTAGTTCTGGGATTAAGACCATACACAAATATATCGTCACTGTGAATCCATGCATTTTTGAGTCCACCGTATTTCATATTAACCTCTATCTCTTTTTGTACTTTTTCAACTGGATAATATCTTAATGGACGTAAAGTAACATCACAGAATTTACAACCACGTCCACAACCGCGCATAACTTCAATCATTCCGTGCATACTGGGTTTAATTATATTTGGGATCTCATCTACAGTAGGTTCGTCAGAATAATGGATAAATCGGCCATGATACTTCCTGTCGCTCTTTTCAAATTCCTTGATTTCAACTTTAAATTCACTTTTTTTAAATGGATTTGCAATTTCTAAATCTCCATTAATTACAGCATCAAAAAATCTGGCTCCGGCACCATCTAGTTCAGGTCCAATTCCTCCAAGATCACCTTCAATAATGCCATAAATTCCATATTCTTCTATCTTAGCTGGATCGTAGTTATATTGCCAAGTTCCAGAAGCTCCTACAATTACTTTTGCTTTACTACCATTTTTTGACTTAGCAGAATTTATGCGGTGATGCAATTCTCTATTGTAATATTCATCATAAGACATTGTTCTTCTTCCATATGTAAAAGTCATAGTAACAGGCCCCATTCCTAACGGATCCATTTCGTATGTACCTACGACTTCAGTTTCTGGCCCAATAAATCGATCTATAAAATCAGGGTGGGCAACAACTACATCAGCCGGATCATAGCCATCCCTAATTAGAGATGATTCTATCTTCCTTAGTCCATAAGGAGCATATTGTGCTATACCGTTTGTATGGCCTATAGGATTGCAAATAAAATCAAAGAGAATTTTAGGAGTAACTTGGTTTTTTAAAATGTAATACCAGAATGAATCTTTAGTTCTGTTGAAATCTAAGGCAGGAGCACAACCAAAAAAAGAAGCCAAAGATATTCCTCGATAAGGAGACATTAAAGTACGATCAGCAGATAACACAACTTTTGGATATTTCATATTAAACTAATCCTAATCATAGAATTTGAAATAGGGATGAATTTTAACTTTTCCCAACTTTAACCTAGATTTCTTTAAGGAAATGTTCCCTGAAATTAAAAGTTAATGTTTAAGAGGATTAAAATCAGGGAAAATTATTATAATTTCATAATTGAGTTTTTGTATGGATGAAAAATATTATTGTAATATGTGCAATTTATATATCAATGTTAACGAGATTGAAAACCATGTAATAACTCAAAATCACAAACACTTAAAAAATCAATATTTACAAGAATTAGAAAAAACTGAAACAAATGAAAATATGAGTAATAATTCATCATACTATGAGTGGATGAAAAATCAGAAATAATACTATACACCCTAAATTTTTTTCGTGTAATCGACTATTAAATTAATAGCAATAAGTATAAGAGAAAAAGATAACATTTTACTTAGAATATTCTCGTTTATACGGTGAATCGATCTTGATCCTAGCTGCGCCCCAAAAAAAGAACCAATAGCCAACAAGATACCGTAACTATATTCTGGGTGTTCTAATATTATATGTGTTATCAATCCTATTGTTGCGCTTATCAAAAGTATGAATTGTGATGTTGGACTTGCATTGATCATTTTCATTTTATAAATTATAACCAAAATAGGTACAAAAATTATTCCGCCTCCAACTCCGAAAAAACTTGATATTATTCCTGCAGAGAAACTTCCAAAAATCAAAGTAGCGAGTAGAAAAGGTTTTGGAATGGCATTTAAATTCCTACTAATAATTTTATTTTTAATTAAAATATAAATTCCTACAGATATTAATAATATTGCAAAATATATTTTAAATTCATCTAATAACACAAAATCAGTTAAAAAACCACCAAGGATTGAACCTGGTATAGCAGGCAAAGCCAATTTGATACCTAACCAATAATTAACATAATTCCTTTTTACATATGTTAATGTAGATGAAATACTTGTAGCAAATACCGCAAATAAACTAGAACTTGCAATAACGGTAGGAGAAAAATGCATATAAGTTAAAGCAGGTGTGATTATAATTCCCCCACCCACTCCTATTAATGAACCTAGAATTCCTGCGCCAAATCCTATTATTATGATAATAATAAAAATCTCGAACAATTAAATTAATCCTTCTTATCTTATTTCTAGAGTGTAGACAAGTTAAATATTTATTGTACAGTAATAATGAACTTGGATTTGCTGGAAGATCAATAATATTATTAAATTTTTCATTGTTTATTGAATCTCAATAAAAATTAAAATAACATTTTATATTATGAAATATAAGTATATTAACATTGATTATCCCCGTATTTAGGAATGAGAATTATATTAATTGGATATGGTGTGGTAGGTCAAAGTTTTACTAAACTCTTACTTTCTAAATTAGTAGATTTATATAATTTATATAGTATGAAACCTAGAATTGTAGCGTGTGTAGACAATAAAGGTTCCGCAATAGATCCTTCCGGTTTAGACATACAACGGCTTTTGGAAATAAAGAAAAACAAGGGAACGGTTGGAGAATATTATAAAAATAACAAATCCAATATGGATCCTTTGCAAACAATCGAAACTACAGATGCAGAAATCGTTATGGATTTAACTCCAACTAATTTAAGTGATGGGGAACCTGGTCTATCTCATATAACTTCTGCAATGAAGTATGGGAAAAATGTAATTACAGTTAATAAAGGTCCATTATCAGTAGCTTTTCCCTCTCTAATGGAGTTAGCTAGATTTAATGGTGTAAGTTTTAAATTTAGTGGAACAGTGGGGGGTGGAACACCTGTTCTTGAATTTGCAAAAAGATGTTTGAAGGGAGATAGAATTGTTTCCTTCAAAGGAATACTTAATGGAACAACCAATTATATCTTAAGTAAGATGGAAGAAGGATTAACATTTACAGATGCCCTAAAAGACGCACAGATTAAAGGTTATGCTGAAACAGTTCCCTCGTTAGATGTTGATGGATATGATGCTGCAGCTAAACTAGTTATTATGGCTAATTGGTTAATGGATATGAAAGTTACTATAAAAGATGTTGACAAAAAAGGCATAACAAAAATTAAAACTCAAGACATTTCTCGTGCATTAAAAAATGGAAACGCTATTAAACTAATCGCTTCTTGTGTGAATAAAAAACTTATTGTTACACCAATGGAAGTATCAAAATTGGATCCGCTTTGCGTGAGCGGTACCTTGAATGCTGTTACATTTTCACTAGAATATGCTGGAAATCAAACCATTATAGGAAAAGGAGCTGGTGGAATTGAAACAGCTAGCGCGATATTAAGAGATATGATAGAAATACGAGACAATATGATAAACGAACAAAATTTGTCTTAAATGTGAGATACATTTGAATTTCTATCTAACTAGATAATTAAATGTTTCTGTATTTTGGTCAACCCGAAGCAATTGTAAATGATATTGTTTTTTTGCAAAAGAATAAAGATATCATTGATGCTAATAAAAAATACAATTACCATCAAATATGTTTATAGCATCATTTTAAACTTAATTATTATATT
>DATFCH010000014.1:0-10112 GCA_035253345.1 Nitrososphaeraceae archaeon | reverse complement strand
ATTTTTTTATCTTTAAAATAATTTCTATAATCTTTATGTATGTGATTATTTAATATTCTTCTTAATTGAAATCATTAAAATTATTATTCTACTTAATAAAATCTAAAAGATATAGATATTATACTATTGGTTCAATTATATTCATAGTAAGTTCAATATTGTGTATCTATTTATATTTCCAAAGTTTTAATTGTCTAACACAACTAGCACAATATTATAATTCACAATTAGATACTCCTTCTCAGAATAGTACTATTATCGACCAGTCATTCATCAACCTTCAAAGTAGTTGTTTTATCATTACGAATTCTTATGTCTTCTCACTTTTTGGAATTATTATTGGAATAATAATTATAGTAATAGGATTTCGGAAAAGGAAATCAAATCCTTCTCTATATTAAATAATTTTTTAATATGAGACAATAATATCCAATATTTATATTAATAATTAACTAAAGTAGGAAATATTAGAGAGCAACAAAGAACAAGTTTAAATGAGATTAAATGTACGATTTACCGTAACTGATTCATTAAATTCTTAATATAAAAACAAATTTTAATTGTTTTATTATCGTGGTAAGATTACTCATATTTTGAAATATTCTAGCATTTTTAAGACTACTGATAGTAGATACAACATCATCAAAATGATATTATCGATCAATAGAATTGATTTATATAATTTTTCATTATATGGAAATGAAAAGTATCATTTATAGTAATCAGATCCATATACTATTGGCTGCTTATATAGAAGAAAGGAAACATAGTTAGTGAAATAGAACAATATATTCGCTTAAAATTATATTTATTGCCTAGTTATTTCAAGGCTATATTATTATATAAATAATTAATTATATACTCAATTTGAATCAAATATTCATATAATTATAATTAACTTTATTTAAAACTTTCAATGCTTTTGCTGCACTTTTTTCTTTGTCTTTTAATTCTAAGATAACATCAAAATCATAATCAGAAACTGACAGAATAAATTTTTCAAATTGTTTTGTATCCAAAGTCTTGGAGTGTTTTCCTTTTCTTTGATTTGGTTCCTGACTGCTATAGTCAATCATCATTATACCATCATTATGATGATTCCAAGTGCTACTCGCCTTTTGTATGGCCTCATTTATTGATAAGTTACTGTCAAAACAGATATGATGGAATACATCAAAAAGAATCGGTGCACCAATATACTCATGCAATTGGATACAGTCTTTTAAATTATAAAGATGATCATCATTTTCAATAACTAGTCTCTTTTTTATTTTGTCTGATAATAAATTTGTATAATTTGTTATAAATTGTTTCTTTGAACCCTCTTTGTCTCTATAAATTCCACCAATATGTATTTGGATTTTTGCTGAATAGTCAAGTCCCATCAAATCTAAAAGATCATTATGATATTCAAGTTCTTTAATACTATTAACAACAATATGTTGACTTTTTGCATTGATCAGTACAAATTGATCAGGATGCATTGATATTCTCATATTGTGTTTCTTGATTAGTTGTCCAATTTTTGTGAAGTCATATTTAAAATAATCTTGCCAATCAAATTTACAAATCGGATGGGATGCAAATGGAATGATGTCCGAACTTATTCTAAAAAACATAAAATTATTATCTATATTAAATCTCAAGATTTCCATAAGAGTAGCAAGATTATAGTTTATGCATTGTATTAGTCGTTCTTCTGAATAAGATGATAATCGAAAAGTAGCGATAGTTTTTTTTCTAATCGAGTAATTTATACAAGGATATCCAATTTTCATTAATCGTTAAACTATTTACATAATATCATTTAACTATAATTATAGTCAGATATAAAATGATTTAGCAATTAAATGAAAAAATGCCGAGTTATTTGTTAGTTTTATCATATGACAGAAGTATCTGTTGGTTTGATATATTGAGTATTAATTTATAACTACAACCTAATTTGCATAAATAGAACAAGTAGTATAACTAACAATTGAAAATATAATTTTTATATTATCATAATCACACGATTTTGAATTATGTTAATTGGGTAATTGTTTATTTCATTATCTATATGTATAGATTTTTGATTTATTAGCTTTTAAATCCTTAGATACCAGGATTGATCAGATTAATATTTATAGTGAATAATATACAATACAATGAATTGTAATACCTTATGGGCCCGTAGCTCAGCCAGGTAGAGTACCGGACTTTTAACCTATAAAGAAAGAAATCCGGCTGTCTCGGGTTCAACTCCCGACGGGCCCGTAGCAAATATGCCTCTATTTATATCAGTTATAAGTAAATAAATATGATAGTAGCACATTGATGACGGAATTCAAAAATTCAAAGACCGTATTGCAATATAATAATGATCCTTTACAAAATTTTCTATATGCTCTTAAAGCACCAGACTCAAAAAGGCAGTATCCTAGAAGATTTGAATACTTTTTAGATTATCTTGGATTATCTGGAACATTAAAGGAAAAATGCTCTATTTTTTATGAACAGGCAAAACATGAGCCTTTATGGACACAACATCAAATAATGCAATATATTGAATTCCTCAAAGAACGTGTTGAAAAAGGAGAAATTGTAGAATCCACTATTAACAATTATTACAAGTCTGTTAAACTTTTTTGTGAGATGAATGACATTATTTTAAATTGGAAAAAAATTGCAAAAGGTAAACCACAATATAGAGATTATTCCAATGATCGAGTACCTACCACAGAGGAACTAGAAAAATTATTAACTTTTCCTGATCGGCGTATCAAGGTAATTGTTTTAGTTATGATATCAAGTGGAATCAGAGTAGGAAGTTTTGATTCCCTAAAATGGAAACATATTATTCCAATAAAAAATAACGAAAGCAATGAAGTAATTGCGGCTAAAATAATAGTTTATGCTGGTACAAAGGAAGAATATTTTTCTTTTATTACTCCAGAGGCATTTACTGCATTACAAGAATATATTGAATTCCGTTCTTCTTGTGGTGAAAACGTAACAGGAGAAAGTTGGCTTATAAGAGATATTTGGAAATCAACAAATGTTAAATTTCAAAATAGAGGTGGCTTAGCGACAGTACCTAGGAGATTAAAAAGCAGTGGAATTAGAAGCATTATTTCTAGAGCAGAATGGGAACAAGGAATAAGAGAACCTCTGATTGAAGGAAAAAAGCGTCACGAATTCCAGGCTGTTCATTCATTCAGAAAATTCTTTAAGTCGCATTGCGAACAGGTAATGAAATCAATAAATGTCGAAATACTTATGGGTCATACTATAGGAGTTTCAAATTCTTACTATAAACCAACTCAGAAAGAAATTCTTGATGATTACTTGAAAGCTATCAATATTTTGACGATAAATAAAAGCAACAATAATCACATATTAGAAAAGGAAGTAAAAGAGTTAAAAGAAAAGAATGAAAATAATGAATATCTCATTAATACTAAACTGGAGGAAAGAGATGATGCAATTAGTGCTTTATCCGATCAAGTTATGAATTTAATGAAAGAAGTGCAAAGATTAAAGGCAAAGTCGTAAATTGATAGAAAATTAAAATGTACTATAAAATATGACTACTTGTCAAAGTTTATAAATTCGGTAAATCCTAAATCAAACATTTTTTTAATATCCTTTATAAGTTCTAACAATTTTTTATCTTCCATCATGCGACGCATGGAATTATCTCTTCCAAATCCGTCCAATATCAAATCGATAGCGGTAGGCCGCTTTCCTTCAATATTTTCTGTTTCTTCTTCCTCTTTGTATTGACCTCTGTCATATTCTTGCATACTAAATCCAATCATATTTACAAGAGAAATTGCCAATGCTCTAATCTTTTCATGTAGTAGTTCATCCAGGAGATCCAATTCAGTGTAAATGTAATTAAAGGGAAATGGTGGTTCTTCTGTAATATTTGTTGGATCTTTTTTCGCTTCTTCAATTGCTTTAAGGGAGTGGCCGTATTTCCATATCAGGTAACGGTTTTTCTCCAGTATTGGATATTCCTGATGTTTAGCAGTTATTTGTTTCCAATTTGACAATATCCAATCAGTTAATCTTGATTTATATTGTTCGATTTCTTCTAGAATATAAGGTTCTATTGCTCCTCTTTCATCAAGATACACCATATATTTTTGAATAATTTGGTCATTAGGTAAAATATCTTTTATATTATATTTCTCAACCTCTTTCCAGATATTTGAACACCTTTTCTTAATTAAGCTGCAACAATCACTTAGATAGTCAGATACTGCTCCAGTATTATCATCTTTTAAACTAGAAAATGAATCAATAGTCCTTTCTTCAAAGTATTGTAAAATAAGAGCTTTGATAACAATATTGTCCTTATTTGATTGTATGTGCATTCTTACTTCAGTTCTAGATTGTGCAAAAAAAGCAGTTAATCCATACGGTGTAATTTTATAATGTTTGGCACCTCTGTCAAAAATTTTATTTAATGATTGGATTAGATTTAGTCGTTCGAGTCGCTTTATCCTTTTATGAATATTTTTATATGAAATTGGCTTTTTATATAATACGGGATGTGGCTCTAACTTTGAGTCTAAGTTACTGGCTCGATCCTGTCCTTTGTTGACGATTTCAGGCTTATGCACTACCAACATATCTACAACATAGAAATACATTGTATTGTCGATGAAGAATTTACCACTTGGATCTAGGTTTTCTTTAAATACATCGTATGAAGACAAATGCTCATTTTTAACGAAACAACTGAGTATTTTCAACTCCATACTTCCCAATTCGGCTGGGATATATGTGGATAGTAATGACATATACTCAAACAAGTGCATATGGGTATAGGTGGGGCTAGATGTTATATATTACTTTGTGAAAATAAAAACAATGGCTAATTCTGAAAACAATATGAAAAATATGGAAAAGGAAGACAAAAAAGAAATTATCAAAACTTGGCTAACTGGACAACATTCATGTACATTAATAATACCTCGTGAATTTGCAAGAGAATATGGATTGGATGAACCGACTCACGTCATTGTGGAAGGAACATCAAAAGGAATATTGATCCGAAAATTATCCTTCTAACTGGTTGGAGGTTTTCAACTTGACTACATCAGAAGAAGAACAAAAAAATTTCTTTATTAAAGAAATTTATGAAATTGAATTAGTTTCAGTAGGAAACTTCGGTAAAATATCGTTATTTCTTTGTGGGAATTGTATTCCTAAATTTAAGAAAAGTGAAGAATAAGATGGTTAATTCAGATCAAATAAAATCAACATATCATTATGCTATAGATTATACTGCTAAGGGATTTAGTGTAATACCTCTCAAATCAAAAAGTAAACAGCCCGCTATTCCTAGTTGGAAACCATTTACAGTATCAAAGGCTTCAAAAAAGGAATTAGAAAATTGGTTTGTAAATACAGATAACAACATAGCAATAATAACAGGAAGAAAATCCTCTATTTTTGCAGTAGATATTGATGGTCAAGAGACGTACAACTTTTTTATTCAAAAAATAGAAACTCTAACAGACAAAGAACTAGTTCAATCTATCAAAGACACAATGAAAATAAAAACAGGCTCGGGCAATACTAATTTAATCTTTAGATTTGATCCTGATGAGTTCCCTATTGGTGATGAACTAAGTAATACTATTTTATGGAAAGAGTCATCAGCTAATCAACAAAAAAACCATAGTGAAATTAGATTAAAAGGAGAAGGAGGATATATTGTTGTTCCACCATCAATCAACGAAAATGATAAAGCATACGAATTAGTAAATGGGATAAATCCAATACTGTTAAAGAGGAGTAAAATTGAAAAAATAATAGATTTATTTTCCCCAGATAATGATGTTAAAAATGGTATTTTACAAATAATTGAGATCTTAAAACCTCATTATAATAATGGAATTAGAAATGATCTTGTCTTGTATCTTTCAGGTGGGTTACGTAAGTTAGGTGTATCTTTAGAAGTTGCAGAAGAGATTATAAATGAACTTGCTAGAGACGATGAAGAAAAAGGCAATAGAATTCGAACTTTGCAGGAAACATATAAAAAACAAAATTTAGATGAGATTGCAGGATATTCAGGATTATTAAAGTTATTAACTTATGATTGTAATGAAGAGGAGGCAAAAGAGAAACTAACAAAAATTAATGATATCGTCAATCAAAATTTTGGGTCTAATCAAGATAACAAAAATGAAGACGAAGAAGGAGGAGAAGAGGAGCAAATTGATATTACGTTATTAATAAAAGAATATTATGTAGACTTATTTGTAGATCAATTTAACAAACCATGTATTGCAATAAAAATAAATGGACATGTAGAGGTTCTAGGGCTTGATGGTCCAAGATTTAAAAATTGGTTATATAGATTCTTTTACGAAAATTTTGGCAAGATAAGCAGCGAAAAAATCGAGAATATAATAAAAGTTTTAAAAGCCGAAGGAGAATTCAGCGAAAATAGAAAAAGGCTTGAGTTGAGAGTAGCAAAAGCAGAAACTAATGATGATTTAACTATCTATTATGATTTAACAAACAGCAATTGGAGTGTAGTAAAAATAACACCACAAGGATGGACAATTGAAAATAACCCGCCTATTCTTTTTAAAAGATACACAAATCAAATACCTCAAGTAAATCCTATTTTCCCATTCTCTTCCTCTCTTTTGACGATAAACGATAAGGATGATAACATATTTGACAAATTTTTTAGTCTTTTAAATGTCAAAGATGCTGATAACAGACTACTTTTGAAATGCTACATCATTTCATTGTTCATTCCTGGTATAGCAAAACCTATTTTGATGTTACATGGTGAACAGGGAAGTGCCAAGACTACATTACAAGAATTAATAAAAATGCTAGTAGATCCATGTATTGTAAAAACATTTACTTTTCCACAGGGTATCAATGAGCTTGTCCAACAGCAGTCTCATAACTATGTCGTCTACTATGAAAATTTATCTTCTATTAAGGATTGGATCTCAGATGACCTATGTAGAGCAGTTACTGGAAGTGGATTTTCTAAACGACAGTTATACACTGACGATGATGATATAATATACTTTTTTCAAAGATGCATTGGTTTTAATGGTATTAATTTAGCAGCTACAAAAGCTGATCTATTAGATAGAGGAATAATAATACAACTTGAAAGAATACCAAAGGAAAGAAGACGAAAGTTAGAAGATATTTGGAAGGAATTTGAAATCTTGAGACCTCAATTACTTGCATACATTTTTGATATTATAGTGAAAGTTTTACAGGTAAAGCAAAAAGGAGGAATTAAAATTTCCAATGGCCTTAATAGGATGGCAGATTGGGAAGGATACGCAGAGATTATTTCTAGATGTATGGGATATAGAGAAGGCGAATTTCTTAGAGTTTATCAAGATAATATTAATATCCAGATAGATGAATCAATCCAAGCAAGTCCTCTTTCGATGGCAATAGTTGAATTAATGGATAATAGTAAAGAGAATGAAGATAATGAATTAATTGGCACTGCAACTGAGTTTTCTATTCAACTAAATGAAATTGCTGAAATCAAACTAAAAATAGACATTAAGAAAATATCATCTTGGCCAAAATCTCCTAATCAACTTAGCCGTAGATTAAATGAAATTAAAACCAATTTAAGAGAAAAAGGTATTATAATTGAAAACTACAGGGATAAAAAAGGTCATAGAAAAATAAAGATACGTAAAGTATCGTCAATATCGTCGTATCGTCAAGAACTAGAAAATCAAGAACAAAATCCTAACAAATCTTTTGACGATACTCTTGACGATACAGCAACAATATTGTCAAATAATAATCATAAAAATTACGAACAAAAAAGTGCTTTTAGACGATTTGACGATGTTGACGATACTTTACATATGATAGCTAGGGAACATTTCAGTCATGGAAAAAGTCTGAAATGCCATCACAAAAATTGCAACGACAAAGAATTTCACACATTAGAATCTTACAATAGTCACTGTCTTAGTAGACATCCAAAACAGCCAATGTATCCACAATTATCTTTGATTAAAATGATGGATTTAGAACCAAAAGGCAATCCTTGGGAATAGTTTTGGTGAAAGGAAAATGGAAAAGGAATATAATAAAATTTTAAATAAAGAAGCAGCAACAACAGCAAAAGAAACAAATGAATTTCCGGCACCGTCATCAAAAATAACAATCATTAAAATTAATCCAGAACATTCTAAATTAGTAAATTTATTATCGAATTCAGAATACGAATCGCTGAAGAATTCCATAAAAGAAGATGGATTGCATTATCCAATAGTTATTAATTCAAAAGGGGAAATATTAGATGGTCATCATAGATACAAAATATGTAAAGAGCTAGATATAATACCAATAAAATATGAAATTAAACATTTCGACAATATTATTGAAGAAAAAAGATTTGTTATAGATATAAATCTAAAAAGAAGACAATTAAATGATTTTCAGAAGGCAGAATTGGCATACAAACTAGAAGATCTTTACAAACAACAAGCAAGGTTAAGACAACTATTAAAACTAAAAAATGTAAAGGATAAGATTGAATCATCGTCATGGTCAACTGACCACAACGATAGCCATAACAGGAATCCAATGTTAGAAGATACAAAAGGTAAAACAATTGAAGTTATTTCAAAAAAGAATGATATTTCTCCAAAGACATATCAACGTGCTCGAACCATCATCGAAAATGCAACAGAAGAGGTAAAAGAGAAATTAAGAGCCAATAAGACTACAATATCAAAGGAATATGATAAGATTCAAAGAGATAGAAAAAGGCAAGAATTGTTATCTCAACTAGATAGATTTCAATCCAGTAATAACCATAACTTTGAAAATAGTAATTATAAACTAATCTATGGAGATTTCATAGAACAGTCACAAAAGGAAATTTCAAATAACTCTATATCCTTGATGTTAACCGACCTCCCTTACGGCAAAGAATATCTGTCATTATATCATGAATTAGCCAAATCAGCTGTAAGAGTATTAAAACCTGGTGGAAGTCTTGTTTTCTATGTAGGTCATATAATATTAGATCAAGTTATCAAAATATTTGATGAATTTTCGTTAAACAAGCATAACAACTCAATGAATTTACAATATTGGTGGATACTAACAGTTAGGCATTCAGGACATCATCAAAAAGTATATCCTAGACATGTTTTTGCAGAATGGAAACCACTGTTATGGTATGTAAAAGGCGAAAGAGTAAACGATTTGGTAATTTCAAATACAATAGGTGACTATATTGAATCTTCACCTCCATCAAAGATAGAACATGACTGGCAACAATCCACAATAGAAGCAGAATACATCATAAAAAATCTTACTCTTGAAAATCAAACAGTATTAGATCCAATGATGGGTTCTGGAACTACAGGAATGGCAGCATTAAATCTAAACAGAAGATTTATTGGAATAGAAAAGGATCAAAATGTTTTTCTTGTAGCTCAAAAGCGGTTAGAAAACTATACGAGGATAAAAAATGATGATGATTAAACTTAATAAAATATACAATATAGATTGTATAGATTTTATGAAAGAACTAGAATCAGATTCTATCCAAGTTGATATTATTGTTACAAGTCCTCCTTATAATATTGGTAAAAATTATGGAACTTTTTACAACGATAATAAGCCAAGGGAAGAATATCTTGATTTTATTGATGAGGTTGGTCAAAACATAAAAAAGATATTGAAAGACGATGGTTCATTTTTTCTTAATATTGGAAATATACTTAGCGATTCCTGGCTAGCAATTGATGTAGCTAATATAATGAGAAATTATTTCGTTCTGCAAAATAAAATAATATGGAATAAATCAATTTCCATAGAAAAATCAGATATTTTGAAAAAGTCTGACTATGTCGACATTCCAGAAATTGTTTCTATAGGTCATTATCAACCAGTAAATAGCCAAAAATATCTAAACAATAACTATGAAGAAATATACCATTTTTCCAAGTTAGGAAATGTAAAATTAGATAAAATAGCAGATGGTTTTGCAGTTCCGTTCCAAGATAAAAGTAATATCGGACGGTATTCAGATCAAGATAAAAGAGATCGTGGTAATGTCTGGTTTATGCCTTATAAAACAATACAAAATA
>DATFCH010000013.1:0-3716 GCA_035253345.1 Nitrososphaeraceae archaeon | reverse complement strand
ATAAAATATTTTATTTCTTTTCTTGATATAATTTATTTTGGCAAGATTTAAACTATTAAAGTCAGAGGAATAAGATTAACTCATTCAGAAATTAAAATTATTTGGAAAAAAATATTTCTAGCTAAGAAATCCGAAAGCGCTATATGGTACTGTAGTATTCAAACCAATATTTATCATGCCTGACAAAACAAAAAAGAACAATGAGAGTAATAATAATGATGATGATAAAAAGAAAAGAAGCTATCTTGATGTAACAAGAAAAAGAAGAAGCAAAAATATAAAAACAATTATTCTTCCTATTATAGCTGTAGTTGCTATTATTGCAGTGATATCCATATTTCTTTATTCTCCAAATCTTCCCCCTTCAGGTTTTGGAGCTTTGGGTTCTGCACATACACATGCGGCTTTTTTAGTTAAAGTAAATGGCGAAAATATTGACTTTAGTCAGCCAAAATATCAGGTACAATCTGACTATATTCATGTTGAGAATGGTGACGGTACCACTTTACATAGACATGCAACCAATGTTACGTTTGCTGAATTTTTAAAAAGTATTAAAATGGATCTGGATGAAACAAATAATTGTCTAGTTTTTACTAATGGGACACAATATTGTAATAATGAAAATAATCAATTAAGAACATTTGTCAATGGAAACTCAACTGAACCTATTTCAGATTATGTTATTAACGATAACGATCGTCTGTTGGTAATGTATGGAAATGAAACTCAAGACCAGGTATCAAAAGCATTAGATGAACTAAACAAGATTAAAATACAATTTACATAGATTTCTTTTTATTCAATCTTCATTTTTGAGGTTTATAGATAATTATATTAAGATTAGTTGCATAACTATCTACCCATCTATCTATCTGTCAATATATTCAATAATTGATTATTAGTTTTTTATAGGATTTCCTACTAGATATAAAAATATATCATCCAATGTTATTGGTGAAATATTAAAAGATAAATTATTTTTTATGGCTAGATCGGATAATTCCCTTATATGATATTCAAAAGTGAACAATCTAATAACTTCTCTCCCAATTTCTACTACATTTCCATATTCTTTCAATTTTTCAATATCTATAAATTTTTTTGATATATCCATTCGAATATTTTGGGGAATAATTTTGCGTAAATCATTTATATTTCCTTCCTTCAAAATTTTACCATTATCTATTATAACTAGTCTATCAGATAATATTTCTGCTTCATCCATATAATGAGTTGTAAGTAATATAGTTTTACCTTCTTTTTTTAAATCTTGTATTAAATTCCAAACTTGACGTCTTGACACTGGATCAAGACCTATAGTAGGTTCATCTAAAAATAATAAATCTGCATTAACAGCTGTGGCCATTGCTACCAGAATTTTTTGTTTCATTCCACCAGACAAATTCATTGCAGGTTTATCTTTTACTTTGAATAATTCTAAACGCTCTAATATTGTTTCAGTTTTTTTCTTTGCAATTGATTTATCTTCTCCTCTGATCTTAAGCCAATTATAAACATGATCCCAAGGAGTAAGTGCCCGTAATGGTCTTCCTTCTTGAGGAACAACAGATATAAATTTCCTTATATTTTCTGCCTGCCTTATTGCATCATAACCTAATACTTTTAACGTTCCAGATGTTGGTAGTAATTGCGTTGCACACATTCTTACAAATGTAGTTTTACCTGCGCCATTTCTTCCCAATAAGGTGAAAATTTGTCCTTGATCAATCTTTAACGATATATGATCTAACGCAGGTAAGATAGTTCCTTTATATATTTTTGTTAAATCATATGCTTCAATAGCTAGCAATTATTATTGTTATTAGTTATTTTATATCAATATATCATTTATTAAAAACCATATTAATCTAAATAATAGTACTTTGCCATAAGCTTTATGGTTGAATTTACAGATATGAAAGGGCAAGAATTAGTAGATATTAAAGAAACAGAAGATAAAATTGAGTTATTTTTTAAAAATAATAAATATATTATTCAAATAATAAATGGAAAATTCACGATAACACAATCAACCTAATATTTACGAATTTTTTCTTTTCACAATAATTCCTAATAGTATTTTGTCAAATAAAATTAACATAAACATTATTCTTAGAAATATTAATCCAAATATCGATCTATGAATAATTTCAATTTTGTCAATCAATTTAATAAAATATCTATTGTATTTTTTGTAATGGTGTTCGTGTCATTAACTTATTTATTTTCTATCTCTATATTCCCGGAAAATGAAAATATTTTAATTAAATCAACGTATGGTGTTATTCAAAAGATTCCAATCGATATAGATTATGCTCAATTTATTTCTCCCTTGAATCAAGACAACCAAGTAAAAGTGTATTTAAAATCTCTTCTCACAGATGATCTTACTGGTGTTAATAATAATAACACAAATCAAACTATGAATGCGATCATGAAGGTATATTCTACAAATGGGACATTGCTAAAAACAACTTCATTTCCGTCTGGTTTTTATTATAACAGTTTGAAATCAATAAAACTTGCTACTAATATTATAGATAAATCTGTTGAAACAATTACAGCAGTTGTACAATTAACTAACTTAGAAAAAACACAACCATTATCTGATCCAATAACATTCAAACTTGGTCTAGGACAAATCATAGATAAATAAAGATCGTAAATAAATTTTTTTGGTGTTCCAATAAGTTCATATTAATTATTTTATAATACTCCTTAGATCTTGGGAATTTACAAATATGCCTTCTATAAAAGTCCAAACATCGGTATTTTTGTGAAATGTAATGATAATTTTTTACTACTTCCATTAGGATTTGCATCGACAAAAACTACAATTTTATCAAGATATTTAGAAGTTAAAGATCATATTTATGTTTCAATTGCAGATACACGATTATTAGGTCCTATGATGGTTATGAACAACAAAGGGATACTTGTGTCGTACATTACTTCAGATGAAGAGATCGCGATATTAAAAGAGAAAACTCAATTAAATGTCGAACGCTTAAAAACTAAATATACTGCAATAGGCAATTTAATAGCTGCAAATGATCATGGAGCGATAGTTTCTCCATTATGTAGTGATGTAAAATTACAAATACAAGATATTTTAGGAGTATCGGTTATCACTATGAGAATTTCAGAATTTATTCAAACAGGGTCAATGATAGTTGCAACAAATAATGGGGCTGCAGCTCACCCTAACATATCTGATAATGAAATTCAGGTAATTTCTGAAATATTGCATGTTAATGTAGAACCAGTAACCATAAATGGTGGAATTCCTTATTTATCATCAGGTATTATTGCCAATTCTAAATCGGTCGTAGTTGGAAATCTGACTAGTGGTCCTGAATTAATCATGTTAAGTAGAGCCTTTAATGTTTGAAGATATTTGAAATTTTTATTGAATTATGTAAGTAAAAAGTATATTAATAAAAAATTTATTACTTCGCTTAGAAGCTCTTATAATAAAAGCGGGAGTTGCCAAGCATGGTCAAAGGCGTGAGATCAGACTAAGTCTGACATGAAGCTCAGAAGTTAGCATTTGACTAGGATACCTCATCTCTTAGGGGTTCGTGGGTTCAAATCCCACCTTCCGCAAAACTATATTACTAATAAAATACCATTCTCCTGTACTACTGCAAAATTTAGAATTTTATTCACATGCTATATTAAGATACAAAACATTAAAAATAATTTTTTTATTA
>DATFCH010000012.1:0-2527 GCA_035253345.1 Nitrososphaeraceae archaeon | reverse complement strand
ATTATGTCGTTATTCCTGTCCTTGATTTCATCATAATAACTAATTGAGTTATTAATGTCTATACTAGATGGATGTAAGTTTACTACATATACATCTAGATCTGGGGCTTCATCTTTATTTTCAACATTCATCCAATATTCTCTATGCGATTCTAATAGTTCCTTAAGTGGTGTATTGCTTAATAAGCCTCCATCCCAAAACTTTCGATTAGATATTATTTTAGGATCATAGTATTCTGGTAATGTACCACTTGCCATAACATGTTCTATCTCGATACCATCTCCATATTTAATCACAATTGGATCAAAATCAGCTTCGAAGTTCTCGTTACTTCTATTATTGTTTGTGTGTACTCCATTTTTTATGTAACCATATTTTGTTCCTGACAAGTATGTTGTTTTCATTGTACCATCTTCTTTTTTATAACTGTCAAATGTCACTGTTACCCCTTCGGCAATGTCAAGTGCAGTTATTAGAAGTCTTGGCTGGTTCTTCTCAATACTTGTAGCTATTGGGAATTCTCCAAATTCTTTTATTCGCTCTTGTAATGGTAAATCATTAAGTACAATGCGTTTGTTGTTCTCATCCCAAAATTTAAAATCACGCCTCACGTCTTTGGCGCAAAAAACCTTTTTTCCACCAAAGACAAAAACTTTAGTAGAATAGTATCTCCTAGCAAGTTCTTCTGACGCAAGAGAACCCATCATCGTGTAGTGACTATTTTCATCGTCACATTTTTCCTTTCTCCACGGATGCCACCAATGAAACATCGGAAACATCTCCAGTGGAGGAATATCTGCATCAGAGGTAGTACCCTCTTTCAAGGCTATGCCCACTTTCCAAAATCTTTCAAGCTCGCATATCGCTTCGCTCCATGTTTTATTTCTCCTAACAACATTGCTAACTAGAACTGCTGCATTCATTGCACCGATTGAAGTGCCAGCAATAATATCGAATAAAGGTCTACCTTGTTCAGCATTCTTCTCGTCTTCTTCTATGATCTTTTTAGCAAGTACCTTAAGTACTCCTACTTGATAAGCACCTAGTGCCCCACCACCTTGTAAAACTAATGCTCTTTGCTTGCTAGGTATCTCTTTTGCCATAAAATGTTATTATGATTTTCTTCTATTATATTTTAAAGTCATCAGTTTCATTGGGAGGTCAAAGAATATAGAAGAATTAAATATTATCTATATTCTAAAAAACACGATTAGAGGCAAAAATGACTGTCAAACCTCTTAGATTCGATAATAAGTACCCCCGATGATCCTTTACTGGTTCTAATCTCCTTTTATGTTTATTGTCTTATTCTGGGCCAAAAATATTGTGTCAATAACAATTCACAAACCTCTGAGCCCGTAGAGTAGTAGGGTTCAATAACATTTTAACAATAGTATGAATAAATTCAGTCTATCGGTATTGTGTTTTAAATACCTCACGGAACTAATAAAATAATTACAAAGAAATGAAAATTAACCCATATAATATGTATATGTTTTCTCAAGAAATTAGGTTTTAAGAGAATTTTTATTAAATATAATACACATGTTATTACTAGTGATTCTCATTAGAAATACCCACCTAAACTAGGTAAGCAACTATCACTTGTAAATATGGTCAAATTTGACTCGAGTTAGGTAGTTTCGGGATCATCTTTTACCTCTTTATTATGTTATAATTTCATTTGTTTTAATATTATTTCCTCGAGTAATGGGATTTGGACGCATTTCTTGTATTCCGTTCTATACAGTCATAAAAACACACAAACTATTTCAAACACCCAAAAGAAACACCCAGAAATAAACAGAATAAAAGATTAATTTCTTGTATCTATTTCCCTAAATCTTGTAATTTTTCACCAATACTTCCAATCACATCATTTGCTCCCTCAGTTATCTGAGAGCCAACCTTTTTGACATCTTCTCCAGTTTCATTGGCAGATTGAAAGGCCTTTTCCATAGTTCGATTAGCAGAATCTTGAGGATTTTCTTGTTGTTGATGTATAGTCTGATTCGCTCCCCCGTCACCTAGTGCATTAACATTAACAAAAGGTGTTGCTGATATTCCCGGGATCACAATAAAAAATAGGTAAACAAATTATTGTGGATTTCATACAGTTTTAATCAGTATAAATTCTATTAAAGGCATAGCCAACAAATATGAGATTTGAAATCTCGTAGTTAATCTCTGTGATTCCAAAAATCTGATTGATTAATTGAACTTTCTCCTTGTATATCAGATAAATTTCTTCATTATTTATCCTTGAAAAATTTTAATTGGTTAAAAACCATAACACTCTTAGCATGAAGTATTATCACAACAATAGTGAATGTTATGGCTAGGTTTATAGTTAGGTTGTGTAGGATAGTTTATTGCTTATTTATTTATAATTTGATTAACTTTGTTAGTTAACACGGTAGAATATTATTATTAGAAGAAACCATAATCTTTTAAGGATGCCACAAACCTAAACCTGTAGAAGACTATGACAGAGCCATCAATTCAGATTTTGTTTAGAGTATATTCA
>DATFCH010000011.1:0-2221 GCA_035253345.1 Nitrososphaeraceae archaeon | reverse complement strand
TAATATATAAAAAAATCATTTACTTTACATAATAATTAAGATAGATACTATATTTATAGAAACATAAAAACAAGATAGAAGAATTCCATCTAAAATATTAGGTAAAAACTTCTATTTATCATTTTTATAAAAACTTTATTTTGTTTTATTGTATATGTATATTATGTCTATTAACAATAATACCATTACTAAAAATCAGATTTTTTTTAGTATAGTATGGATGGTGATTATAATGCCAATAAAAGGATTCTTAAATCCTTTATCGTTTTTAGATTCCTCATTTTCGAATAAATTTGATAATCATAAAATGATAATATCAAAAACTATTGTAAATAAATTAATTCATATGAGATACTAATATTTGATCAATTACATGAAATGTCTCAGTTGAAGTCCAATTCAACAATTTAAGCAGAATTTATATGCCTTTCATATTTTTCGGAGATCCGTATCTTTGTCCAAAACTTAATATAAATTTAAGAAATCATTTATATCAAGCATGATATTTATTTTCTCCTATATTTATTCTCTTTATAAATGCATTTAGAATCTGGACCAACACGTTTATTATCAAAAATTATAGTATGACTAAGATATGAATATTCAATATATATTGAGTTTGTTGTATATTTTTATTGTATTTGTCTTTGATGGTTGCTTGGACTAAATTATAATAAATCTAGACAAATTTATAAGGTAAATAGTAATTATCTGCAAATTAGTTAAATGTTATCTTGGTTGATTTAGTCGACAAATTGTGTTAATTTAAACAAGGATATTGGGCAATTAGTTATATGAAATAAGGCTAGTCATCATATATGGAGAATTATTTCATTACAGGGTATAATAATATATATTTATAGACACTATCGGCTAATAATGATTTTTATACTATATTCAAGTTTTTAGTAAATATGTTATACTTTTATCTTAATGCAATACTAGTTATATATTTCATATTTCATTTTATATTATATTTTGTGTAATCTTCAATAGCTTTTTATAAAATAGTATGTTTATAGTCAAAAATGACATAAATATAATAAATATAACAATGTTTTATATAGTGCTATATACACCTATAACAAAAATATAGAATTCCGTTATTTATTTGAAAATAATATAATATGTAAACATGACTTATGATAAAAGTATGACGATTGATGAAAAGCTAACCAGTCATACTGATACTACTTATCACGATAAACTTGTTGAAAGTCATTATAAAATGACCATAAATAATCTCAATGCTGGCTATGGTGATAAAAATATCCTTAAAAATGTTAGTTTAAACATAGAAGAGAATTCTGTAACCGCATTTATAGGTCCTTCTGGCTGTGGAAAAACTACCCTGATTAGATGCTTAAATCGAATGCATGAAATGACACCTAATGCTTTCGCTAAAGGAGATGTTATTTTAGATAAAACAAACATTTATGGTCAAAAAGTGAATCCGGTTATGATTAAAAGACGTATTGGTATGGTATTTCAAAAACCTAATCCATTTCCAACTATGAGTATATTTGATAACGTTGCTGCGGGATTAAAGCTAAATGGTGTAAAAGATAAAAAAATGATAAACGAAATAGTAAAGGAAAGTTTACAACAAGCAGCTTTATGGACCGAGGTACAAGATGAATTGCACAAACCTGGAATGAGTTTATCAGGAGGTCAACAACAGAGACTCTGTATAGCTAGAGCCCTAGCAATGCAACCTGAAATACTTCTCATGGATGAACCTACATCAGCTTTGGATCCAATTGCATCTTCTAAAATCGAATATCTTATACATGAATTAAAGAAAGATCTTACTATAGTCATAGTAACACATAATATGCAACAGGCAACCAGAGTAGCAGATTATACAGCATTTATGTATCTGGGAGAATTAGTTGAATTTGGAAAAACAAAACAAATATTTGAAAGGCCAAAGAAAGAACTGACAGAAAGATATATCTCTGGTAAATTTGGTTAACCTCAAAACACCAGTCTAAATCATTTAATACAACTAATACAAATAATTGTACCTTAAGAAGTACTTACTGTATTCATAGATGAAACTATAAGGAAAAAATAAAAACTTATATATACAGTTCTAATAAATTCAAGATCTTTAAAAATTAATAAGTTTCCTTGAGTTGAAATTAATGAAACGCATGATATAATTTTAATGATGACGGAATAGTTTACTAATTTTAATTACAGAGGAATTGAAGCCAAT
>DATFCH010000010.1:0-3322 GCA_035253345.1 Nitrososphaeraceae archaeon | reverse complement strand
CCAGGTGATGGTATAGTCTATATAACATCATTTCACAGTTTAGACAAAAAGATTCCAAAAGATGTAAAAACTAAACTCTATCAGCTTCAAGAAGATATAATAAATGGAAAGATTGTTGTACCGGAGAGATATTGATGTCATTGACACTAAACGACTGGAATAAACAAAATAAGAATTTTAATAGATCTACCTGTTAATATTTAATAACGGTCTATAAATAAATGCAAGAGGAAGAGTCTTTCTTTTCTAAAAGGAGAAAGGAAATAGGAATTATTTCAGTTATTGTAATTATACTCTCTTCATTTGGTTTATTCTTTTATCAACAAAATCTAACAGAACAGAATGTTAAAAATAGTATTTTTACTCAATACAAAGACCGTCAAATTGAAACTACCCAACTATTAGCTGAAAATATTAGTTCTGATCTACAATTGCTTATGTCTATTCTTCAAGGGATTGCAGATTCTTCTCTTTTGCAGAAAGGCGTTCTTTCTGGAGATATGATTAACAAGATTATGCAAGAAAAATTTTTACAAATTAATAATATTACAAAAATTGATGGAATTTTCATCGCAGATAAAAACGATATAGTTACATATGAATTAGATCCACAAGAAAAAAGAAGCCTCATAAACATAGATCTTTCTTTTAGAAAATATGTACAAGATTTAAGAAAAACCTTGAATCCAGTTTTCTCGGAAGGATTTACAGGAATTGATAACGTATTGAGGATTGCGTTAGCTGTTCCAATATTAAATACTACAGATGGAGAGTATATTGGATTTGTTGGTGTAAAAATTCCTACTGAATCTTTTTTTTCACTTTATGGAAATATCCACGATATCAATTCTCAATTTCTGGTAGTTTATGATAAAGGCGCAAAAATACTAGCTGTTGGGGCAGATAGGGATTTACTGGGAAGAAACTATTTTGGAGAACAAGTACAAAATTTTACTAATCATAATGCCATATTAACAAATCTTACACAACACCTGTTACATGGAATGTCAGGTTATGGAATATATGATTACGGAAAAGGTGAAAGAATAACAACTTATGTTCCTATATCTATTGAAGGAAAACCTAGGTATTTCATTCAAATAGTTACTCCTACTTCTACTATATATTCCGAAATTAATAATGTATTATTTGGAGAGAAATTTAAAATGTTTTCTTTAATAGCAGGCACTGTTTCTGCAATTACTATTCTTATCATGTTTCTAATTAAATGGAATAGCATACTTAATAATGAAGTGAGGAAAAGAACAAAAGAATTACAGGAAACTAATAAAAAACTTGTATCATCAAATCAAGAAATCGCATTTGCAAATGAAGAGTTAAAAATTAATGATAGAATGCAAAAAGAGTTTATAAATATTGCAAGTCATGAAATAAAAACACCAGTCCAAGCTATCTTGACGTTTTCCCAATTATTACCAATTTATCCAGAAAGGCAAACAGAATTTACACAAGCAATACATCGAAATTCTCTTAGGCTTCAAAGACTTTCCAACGATATTTTAAATGTTGCTAAAATTGAAAGTGGAGGCTTATCACTAAATAAGGAAATTTTTGATCTTAATAAACATATATCAAATATTATTGATGACTACAGATCTTTAATTACAAATGACAAATTTAAGGTTAAGCTCTATTATACACCATTTCAGGAACCTATATTGATAGATGCTGATAAAGAAAGAATTTCTGAAGTCGTCTCAAACCTTCTAAGCAATGCAATTAAATTCACTAAAGAAGGTGAAATATTTGTTTCTGTAGAAAAGAAAGAAAATATTCTAGATAATACGACTTTTGCATTAGTTACTGTGAGGGATACTGGAGAAGGAGTTGATAATGATATATTGCCTAATCTTTTTTCAAAGTTTGTTACAAAATCCTTTGAAGGTTTAGGATTGGGATTATATATCTCTAAAAATATTGTAGAATCCCATGGTGGAAAAATTTGGATGATTAACAACAACAATAACGATGGCGATAGGGGATCTATATTTTATTTCAAGTTACCATTGTGTAAAGCCAACAATAACAATAACTTTAATAGTGATAAAAAAAACTAGAAATCTTAAATATATATTGATTGGTGGAAATAAAAAAATTTTTCTTGTAGATGATGAACATGATATAGCTTTGGCTTTTAGCTTGGGGTTACAATCTAATGGGTATCTTGTAGATATATTTACTAATCCAATAGAAGCTTTGTCTAACTTCAAAGCAGATGCATACAAATTAGCTCTTTTAGACATTAAAATGCCAGAAATGAATGGTATAGAATTAGCTGAAAAAATTAGAGAAATAGATAAAAAAATCAAAATTTGTTTTATAACTGCATTCGAACTTGACTACCAAACTACTAATAAATATTCTTATTGTATAATAAAAAAACCAATTTCTATCGATGATTTAGTAAGAAAGGTAAAGATGGAAATGGATTAGAATAACATTAGATAAGCTAGATTTGGAATGATAAAAGAAAAAACTATGTTCTTATTATCTGGTCAACTATTATGATATAAGATTTACTATATATGCTGTAAACATACAAAAGTATTTTAAATTAATATACTCTTAGTCAGAATATTGGTTTCTATTTTATATACAAATTCTATTGATCTATGATTTCATTTTAACACTCGAAATTTCTTCTTATAATTTGTATAAAAAATTAGTATGTGATATCTATTTACTACTGTATAATTGAATTCTTATAGCATTCTCTTTTATTCTTTCAATTAACTTATACAATATTTCGTAAAGAAAATTATTAATAATTAGCTCTTTCTGCATCCGATGATTAGTATTATTCTGATATGCTATTGGTTCATATGGAATACTTTATTGGGTTTTATCTTTAATAAAATTCTCTTTTCTCCTGGTGATCTGCCCGGATATTTATCTTGATTTAGATATTTTTTTGCTAGTTTATCTATGTGTTTTTCAGCTTGATCACCAGTTATTTGTTCAATTATTTCACCGTTTACAGTTACCATATGATATGGATTATTATTATCTGCTACAGATATAGAGACTCTTGGATCTCTTGCTACATTTTTTTGTTTTACCCTTCCCATTGCAGTATTGATAAGAATGAAACTATTTTCAATATCTACCCAAGTTGGTGTAACATGAGGAGATCCATCCTTCATAGATGTGGCTATAAAGGCCAGATTTTTATTTTCAAATAGGCTTTTTATTGAAGGGTCGGTTAAACTATTTTCATTTTTATTCATATATAATATTGATAATTATTTTTAATAATTGTTTTCCCTTATTTTCCAAAAATTTAAGAATGTTAATTTTATTG
>DATFCH010000009.1:0-2502 GCA_035253345.1 Nitrososphaeraceae archaeon | reverse complement strand
TTTACTGATATTGATTATTGAAACATTAAGAAATCATTTTCAATCTATAATTGAATTTTCTGGAATGTCTGATGCTGCAGGAAATATAGATTTTGATTCTAATATACAATTACAAAAATGGGAAGCCTTTAGTAAATATAAAATAGATGTAAGAGTACCAAATCCATCAACAGATGGTATACTTCTAGAATTTACAAGAAAAGTACCAAAGGGATATGAAAAAAGGTGGGCTAATGTACAACAGAATCAACCAACAGAAGGATATTTTCATAGCGATTTTGCATTGAGAAAGGGAAAAAATATTTTAAATGTAAAACATAGTAGATCTAAATTCAAAAGTAATGTAAATGTAAACATAATTCTTACTATGTTTTTTGAAGATACAAATACAATTGAACTAACAGATCAAGTTATAAACAAGGCTAAAATTGATCCAGACATCAAGAACGTAAATGTTGTATGTGGTACTATTAGCGATAGATTGATTGAATATTTGTTAGGAGGAGGATTATATAGGGTCAACATTGATTATAAAGCAGGATTCGACTTTGAAATACCTAATACATCTACAATAATGAAGGCTTATGTTAAATTACCAAAAACAGCAGGAGAACCTTTTCCTATTCAAGTTCGTATTTTGCCTGATGAAAAATACATACAGATGAGATTTCAAATTTATTTAGGGTTTAGATTAAAAAATAGCAATGAAGAATATGCAATTGTTGAAAGTGTATTTAGTATAAAAATAACACCTGAAATGAAAAAAGATACAAGTGAGGTATTAAAATTAAAAGCAAATGAAGGAAAATTAACATTTAATAATATACAAATAATCAAACAAGCGATAGTAAATCAACAATTTCCACCTACCCCAACAAATCCAACACCATTCACTACATTTGTACAAAATGTCTTAAATAATATAAAAGATGTAACTAATGTATCGGTTAACTATAGTTTAATAATTCCTAATTTTATACAATATATAGAATTTCCAGATGCATGGAATAGAACAGAAGATTTCTTGATATTCTTTAAAAAGTTTTATTGGGAAAAAGGAATAGTAGGAGGAAAAGATGCAGGATTTCTTTTTCCAGTATTTACTGTTAAAGGATTAACTGGTTGCCCTGCATGTATTGATAAAGAGAAGTTTAATGTTCAAATTAGTGAGCAATCTCAAAAATTCCCTAATATACGCTTAGAATATGTACCTTCTAGTAGTTGGTTTGCTTTTGCATTTAGTCAAGAGTCATTTAATGAAATAACAAATACTATGATCCAAAATAAGATAAACAAACATGAAAAAATACCACCTAAATCAAAAACTATTCAACCATTTTATGCAGAAGGAAGATTGGAATATTTTCTAGAATTAAAATTAAATAAAATTACAATATTAGATAATGAATTACATTTTGATTTTGAATTTGCTTCAGTTGGTGGAAAAATAAGTCTCATGGCAAAGGATAAAGTATGGGGAGATAAAGTAGGCGACTGGCATTTTGGTCTAACTCTAATATTTAGTGACATTTCTGTTTTATCAACAATTGGGATTGAAGAATTTCATGAAACTGAAATTCCGAGTAACGGTGAGGACCCTATCGATCATAGATTTATACGTATACATACTGATCATGTTGTCTCACTTGGAAAAATAGAGGTGGATGCAGACATAACTGGTATAAATAACGCAGTTGATTGGGTTGTAGACTTTCTTTTAAGTTATGTTATTGATGAAAACTACAGAAAAGTGGTCGAAGGTATAGCAAATCTGAGTTTGAATAAGAGACCCTATTTGATAACTTTTAAATCTGAAAGATATGATGAGACCCACATGCCAAAAAATATGTTTATTGATACAGTATATAATAGAAATTCTTCTTTGATTTTGATAGGAAATTTAGAAACATCTTATTAATTTAGATCCTTAATTTTTTTACGAAACGAGAACAGAGCATCCAAGCATAGCGTTGTTATCACTCTATGCATCTAGTAATATTCAAAATATTATAATCTAGTACTGCTTTATGGCACAATTCTTTTATATTAAATAACTTACCGTACAGTAATGACTAAGCAGGACAATATAGATGACGGAACTGCAGCCATCAAAGCATTTACAGAATATATAGCCAGAATTGGTGATTCAGAATGTAAACGTTATGCTTCGATTGCACTAAATAACAATGATGTTCAACAGCATATAAAGAGTCATGCGAACCGTGACGAATCTGCAGATAATGTTATTTGCCTTCCAACACAGATTGGAGCACGAATTGTCTTTATCTTCAAGTGTAATCCACCTAGAATATGTATTATTCCACCAGCCTTCCTAGTGAAAATAGATACGGATAATGAGGTTTTTGAAATAACTGATCCTTATGTAATTCAAAATAATATAGTTTTACAGGAGGAAGGAAGACTGTAGTAATTAACCCAACACTTGGAATAATGTATACTACTTATCAATGTAATATTGTTTTCTAATGGAGTAATCGATAA
>DATFCH010000008.1:0-2815 GCA_035253345.1 Nitrososphaeraceae archaeon | reverse complement strand
ATTTTTTTTAATTGACATAATAACTTTTTTAATAATTTTAAGCAGTATATAATATTTAATTATAATAAAATAATAACCGTGATTGTTACTTAATATTACAATATATTGTATCTTATTATGATGACCACTCAAATTTGCTTGTTATGCATGAATTAGGTAACAAATAATAGATTAAAGATGTACTAGTGTATCTACCGGTTGAATAGAGATCACACCAATCTTTTTTTCACTTTTGTCATTTACATGCTTAAGTTTTTTGACTAGCTCTTCTAAAACGTCAGATTCTGCGATAGTTACTATTGTTTTACGACTAGTCGATATCGTGGCAGTATAGCTTCCTGCTTTTCCTGATCTTATCTTTTGTTTAGACTTCCCGTAACCATGAGAGTCATACAATGTTGCTTCTAACTTTAAACTCTCAATTTCTAAAATTATATCTTCAACTTGTTCAGGACTAGCAAATATTTCTATCTTTTTTAAACCTGCTTTAATTTTATTTTTATCTTGTATCGTTTCCTTGGATTCTACTATTTCAAAAGGCAAATCAGACTTTTCTATCATTACGAACATTATAGATGTATAATACAAATAAAGTATTTGTTTATAGAATATTATAAGATACAACTCGTATATCTTGAAATTTATCATAGTTATTAACTATATATTTTTATTTTGTAAATACATAATAATTAATCAAAATTAGTTTTTTCCACTCATCCCACATTTACAGTTAAAGTCTGTTATGCAAAAAAACAAATGAATTTTATGTATATAATTGAATAAAACCATTTGTCAATATATGTATGAAGATATTATTCACAATAAATACTTGAATATTGAACTATAAAAAGTGCTAATAAATGTATTTTAAATTGGCACAGCCTCTTTTTGAATATAACCATTTACGATAAGATAATGTTATGTATTATGTATTTTGGTTTTACTTTTAATAATTCAGAACTGCAACAAGAATATCCTCTTGCTTTCATTTTAAGTATATGATACAAAAATAATTATTATGTATGGTTTAAATTTTATAATTTATATTTTTTCTTATTGTTAGGAAATTTCCTTAATTATATATTTTCATAGCAATAAAATAGCAAATATCCATTCCTAGATATCATACACGATTCAACTATATTAAATAAGGATAAAAACTAATTATTTGACAGATCTAGAACAGAGAAATTTTTTTTTATAAATTTATTAAATACAAAACAGATTGTATTATTGCTACACCCAGATAACATCATCATTCGCTCTTTGTGGATGTTATATTGTAGCCGCTGTGACATCCACTAATTTTAAACAATCATTAAAATAACTATTCATTTTTTATGGTATATTATTTTAAAGCTGCTAAGGAGAAAGAAACTATATTAAATTTATTCATTTTTTGTTTACAATATTATAATTTATAAAATATTATATTATTTTAATCAGAACAGATCTACCGCTGTTATGTATCATTAATTATCATAATTAAGAAAACTTCAACCAAACTAATTTTATAACTGTTAATAATTTTCCAATTGTTTTTATATACTATTAAATATCAAGATAACAGAAATGAATGAGAACATAGTCAAAAAATCTGACGATCATGCAGTTAACCAAAGTAATGAAGTTAAGACAATAGTTTTAGGTTTGTTTGTATTGATTGGATTTATTATCCTAATATATGCTATATTCACAGCAGCTGTAGGTCAGGCATTGGCTTCAGTAGCAGATACAGTATTTATTGCTGCACTAATTGGATCTTTCACTTTAGTAGCTACTATTATTGGCAGGGGATTTCTAAAAAAGTAATTTAATTCTATTCTACATTTTTGGAACTCTATCTAGATTTTTCTCTTTTAATATAAAAAGTTAATAATTCAAAATAACTTAGAATATTCCTCGATTTGTTGTATCCTTTGTAACTTAATTCATAATTCATACAAGAATGACAAGAACTATAATATTCATTTTCTGTATTTCTGAATTATGGAATTAGTAATAAAATTCAGTAATGTTTGTTCTATAATTATACATTAAATTAATATTAAATTTGAAAATTATGAAGGTTTAAAACTACTAATTATTTTTTCAGCTTCTCTAATATTTTTATAAAAATAGTTTGCAAATGCTATATATGAAATGTATAATATATTATTATTATTTTTGGATAATAGATATAATCCATAAAATTTTATTCCATCCCTCTCAAAACTATATACTATGGAACCTGTATTCATATCTGAAATTACATATTTATTATAACTGAAACCTTCTATCTGTTTGACTTTTTGTAAATCGTTTGTTGAGAGATAATGCTGAAATGAATGTGACAAAAGGATGTTTAGCGACATATTATTTAATGGCGATAAGAAATTTGTTTTATTAGATTCTTTATTTTCTTGGTTAGGCAGTTCCTCATGACGGACCTCGATATATCCTTGCTCCCTATCTGTTTTTTGGATAATTAGATCTATATTTCCTTCTTCAAATCTATGGCCCGGTACAATTGCTTCCCAATCCGAAGAATAATTTATTGAAAATTTACCAAATGGATCTACAATAGTAAGAGTTTCATTCTGAGAAAGTGTCTCATTTATTGATAGTACTAATAATAGAAGCATAGTTCCTATAATCATTTTAAATCTTAGCAAAAGGATTGAGATATTCCATAGAATAAATTATTTATAATTGTTTTACATTTCTAAATATCCAAATAGTAAATCAAATGTAAATTATTTAACTACGTGAATATATATTACTTGGCGCTATTGGCTTGACAAATTAACTCTAATTCATAAGAAACAACATTTTA
>DATFCH010000007.1:0-3640 GCA_035253345.1 Nitrososphaeraceae archaeon | reverse complement strand
GTACAACTGGAACAACTGGAACAACAGAAGGTACAACTGGAACAACTGGAACAACAGAAGGTACAACTGGAACAACTGGAACAACAGAAGGTACAACTGGAACAACTGGAACAACAGAAGGTACAACTGGAACAACAGAAGGTACTGATGATAGTCAGCCGGACGATTTGGAATCATTATTAGCGCTTAATAAGGAAGGTACAACTGGAACAACCGGAACAACAGAAGGAACTGCTGGAACAACTGGAACAACAGAAGGAACTGCTGGAACACAATTACCTACTCTTGCCACATTAAGACCAACAACTACAGGTGGTGGAACAGAAGATAAGGTCAAGGCAGCGGAAGATGCCAAGGCGGTTGTAACAAATCTAGAGAATCAATTGAATAATCTCAAGGCACAACAAGCCGGTGCAGCTCCGCAAGACAAAGTTGCATTTGAGGGTCCCATAGCCGCGCTGCAGAGTGCTTTGATTGCAGTCAAGAAGGATGCTGCTGATAAGGAGGCTGCTGCAAAAACAACAACAACGCCAGGAACAACAACGCCAGGAACAACAACGCCAGGAACAACAACAGGTGGGGATACAACAAAAACTTCAACAACAAGTAGTGGAGAAAAACTCGAATTTCCTAATGCTGAAGAAAAAGGAAAATTTGATACTGCTCAGAAGGAAGCAGCCGATCTGAAGACTCAGCTGGATAAAAAAAAGGAAGCTATAGCCAAGTTTGAGGCAGCTAAGAACACGAATAATCCTTTTCCTCCAATTATAGGAGAAACACTGAAGAAGCAGGCCGCCGATCTGGAAATTCAGTTGACTGCAGCCCAGAAAAAAGTCAGTGATTTAGCGAAAGGGGCAAAAATAATACCAGCAACAATTCCCGGTAAAAAAATTGAACCAAATGGTGGTGATGGGACTACAGGGAATAATAATCTTCCAGGACAAAAACCACCAACAAAGAATGTTTTCAACGACAATGATAGAAAAGTCAAATTTGTAGATAGAACAAAGGTAATATACAGAGATAATGATGATGACGATACAGACAAAGAATACATTATATCTAGCAATAAAAATACATGTCCTACTCAGTCAGAAACTGTAGCATTGAATGGCAAAATAAATCCAAAAGGAATTAGAATACTTGCTGATTTTGATCCATGTAGAATCAGTGATGGAAGTGTAACACTTAACATGCCAAATACTGGTAGTATAAAACTTGCACTACTGTTTATTGATAACGTAGGTAATAATGACGCCGGAGTACTGGTTAAACCGCTAAAAATACAAGACTTGAGCACGAATCAGGCATTATACTCTGTGGAACTTGATGGCAACATGAACGGAATAAATCCACTATCTGGACAAAGTACCAGTATTTCAAGAATCAACGGACTTGCACTTTATAATGATGGGAACGAACCTATTCAATTCAATTCTGGTAATATAGCTGCATTGACAGCAACATTTACCAAATAAATCTTTTTTTTTAAAAGAAATTTTTATATATATTAGAGTAATATTAATCAGTATATTGTTTTCCTTTTATATTTATTCAAGATAATACCAAAATTGTGTTAATTTTTAGCCTTTACTCATTTTAAACAATTTACTAAAAACTTGAACTAATACCGGTAGCATTATGTGCTCCACAGAATCAGGATAAATTTTCATGACAATATTAATCAGTAAAGTATGAAATAAGGAATCTAACAAAAGTTATAATAGCAATATTATAGAATTGAGAGCTACTATTTATTATATGACTAAAATAAGAAATTGGATTATTTATCTGGTAATTTGTTAAACGTCCTTATATAATTACTATAACTTTGGACAATGTCACGATAAAATTTTTGTGTTATTTCTAATGATTTAATAAATGTATCCATATTTTTATCAATTATATTATTAATTATTCTTGTAGTATTATTTTGATTATTCATCTGGTTTGGGTTTATTTCACTACATGTCTTATGATATTCATTTATAGTCTTTGGATTATTAAAACTATCATCAATCATTTCATCTAATTTCTTAGAATATATTGAATAATACGTATTGATGATATTTTTATGTTCTTCCATAAAATTAAATCTTATTTCTTTGATAGTTTTCTTAATTGTTTGGTGATAATTGACCAGATCAACAAATTTGTTACTGTTAGTAATCAAATTATAGAAATATTGAAATGAATGTGAATTTTCTATATCAACCGACACATTATGAGAATTGTGAATCTTGGCCCTTATTTTTTGTTCTGATTCTTCTTTATGTACACAGTTGGGATGAGGACAAACTACAGTAATATCTTTATTATTCCTTTTCCAGTCTGATTGAACTTCTTGCCACCATTTTTCTAAAATTAAACATTCTTTAAAATTCCCGGTTTTATATAAAGTACAAGCTACATCGCCTATAATTAGTATTTTATCTTTTTTTCCTTCAGAACGGCGCTTGTTCAAAATATATTCTAGTTCTGATTTTAACTTTTCAAATACTGTTAAATCTCCTTTCAATGCGGATTCATAATAAGGCAAAGAATTGATTAATTTTAGATCCTCATTTCGGATATTTTCTTTATAACTTGTTATTCTTGAATAATTATTATCTATCGCCAAGAGATTTTTAGAATTATCTATACCCAAAGATGCATATATGCATAAACAGTTATTTTTTAATCCTTCATTAATAATATCAATGATAAAATCATCACGCTTATTCGAATCTTCGTATAATAACATGATATGTTCATTAGATAAATGATTATTATTATCATTATCATTATCATAACCAAAGAATTGCATTACACTTTCTAGTAAATCTTATATCTATTATTATATATAAAAACTATTAAAATTATTATCAGCTAAACTATATTTTGAAATTTATTCCAAGAGTATAATTAAGATGAGGAAATGATATGCTTGTTATAGGAAATAGAACCTTTTTTAATTAAAAAAATAGAGTAAGTTATAATTAATTTGTCAGTCAAAAATCATAGAACTTCAATTTAATTTTCTAAATTTATTTGTATTTTACCTCTCATTGTATCAGGATGATATTCACAATAGTATTCGATGGATTGATAGTCGCCAGGATCAAAATCGGATGTATTGAAGTTGACTGTTGTAGAAGATCCATCTTCTATTTCATCGCTTTTTGCTATTTCATCTCCTTCTTCATCGCCATCAGCAGAAATTCCCTCTATTCTTAATTCATGTTCTACTGGATCTCCTTTCATACTTTTTATGGTAATTTGATTATCTGTTCCAGATGTAATATTTAAAATGGGATTGGTAGAATTGTTAAAGCCAACCCATCTATATTCATTATTTACTAATTTAGCAGTTAATTCAACAGATGGACTAGACGATGCTCCATTTTGTTGTTGTTCCTGTGCGTATGTATCTATAAAATTTGATCCAATGTTTACAAATAAAATGAAAATTGTTGCAACTGCTATTATTGCAATTGTAATTCTGTTGTATAACTCGATATTGTTATCTTCTTGCGACAATATTTTGATTTAGCTAATAAAGTATATTAATTTTTTTATCTTAACCTAATTATAAATTAGAGACAAGAATTTTAATTTTTTGGTTTAGCTTATTACTTTGGATAAAAGTGGAACATATATT
>DATFCH010000006.1:0-2446 GCA_035253345.1 Nitrososphaeraceae archaeon | reverse complement strand
AATATAAAAAAATTTTTAAAGAGAAAATAACATCTTATCAAATGAATAAATTAATTAGATAAACTCGCTTTAGCAACTATAAACTCATCAGGAATATTTTCAATTTTAATTATTTAAATTTGAAGCTAATTTAATAAAGTTTTTTACTTTTTGCTAATTATATCGTTAATGCCTTTTTGACCCAAACTTTGTGATCGAATCTAATAATATACCCGCTGACCTGTTTAACGAATGATTATTTCTTAACAATATAAAGTGAATAAAAAAAGGTAATAAAAAATAAAATAGTTATTTGTTTCTCTTCTTTATTTTTTTTGATATTTCGTTAACAAGGTTATTGAAAGGATCGTCAGGATCGAGCAAACTATTTAATTCTAAATAATTGTCTTCAGATTCAGCTGCCATAGTCAGTTCTATTAATTTTTTTTTCTTCATATTATTAGATAAACAAATAAAATTATATATCTTTTCGTACTTAAAAGTACAGACAAGGTACTTTACGGTATATAGACCTTTAAATACTATTTAATTATAGATGAAAAAACAGAACATCAAATAGAATAAGAATCATTATAATTAAATAATTAAAACATTTTGAATATATAAAAAAAATAGATAGTTTTTTTGAATATATCCTATTCCACGTAATGAGCTGGAAGTAAATGGTCATAATATCTAATTGATTTAATATTTACGAATTCTAGCATACCATACCTAGACAATTCGCGTCCGAAGCCACTGTTTTTGATCCCTCCAAATGGAACACGAGGATCTGAAGAAACCATATTATTAACAGTCACTATTCCAGATTCAATTAACTTTGAGAATTTTTCAGCTTTATTTAAGTTCATAGTCCAAATACTAGCTCCTAGACCGAATTCTGAATTATTTGCGATCTCAATTGCATCCATTTCATTTTCAAATATTGTTATTGGAGCTACAGGTCCGAATGTTTCTTCCTTTGCGATTCTCATATTCGTATTAATGTTACCTAATATTGTAGGTTTATAATAAGCCCCTGTATCCTTAATTCTTTCTCCTCCCGTGAGGATTTCAGCTCCTTTATCTACAGCATCTTTTACCATTTCCTCAATATTTTCAACTCCTTTAAAAGTTGACAGAGGACCTATATCGGTATCATCTGACATTGGATCACCAATCTTTAAAGCCTCCGTCTTTTGTATAAATTTCTCGATAAATTCATTAGCTACTTTTTTTGATATTATAAATCTTTTTGAAGCGATACAACTTTGTCCACAATTCAAAAACCTTCCTCTTACTGCACCAGTTGTTGCTTTCTCTATATCCGCATCTTCTAATACTATAAAAGGATCACTTCCGCCTAATTCTAAAACACATTTTTTGAGCTGAGATGTAGCTCTTTGAGCAACCTTTGCACCGATTTCTACACTACCGGTAAAAGTAACACCATCTATATTGGAATCAATCAATTTTTCTGCAACGTTAGAATCGCCTATAAGGGTACTAAATACATGGTCTGATGAATCTATTTTTGCTATAATCTTTTCTATTTCAATACCACATTGCATAGTGGCACTTGATGGTTTAAGGACTATTGTATTTCCAGCCATCATTGAAGGGGCAGCAAAACGTAATGCCTGCCAATAAGGAAAGTTCCAAGGCATGATACTCCCTATTATTCCAAGTGGTTGATAAGAGATCATCGTTTTAATTGCGTCACTATTTAAAGCCTCACCTGAAAGATAAAGTTCACCGTTATAGGCATAAAATTCTACTGCCCATGCACATTTATCTATTTCCAGCCGTGATTCTTTGATAGGTTTGCCCATTTCCTGCGTTGCGATAGTTGCTAATTTTTCCCTATCCTTACGTAATTGTGCAGACAAATTATGCAAAAAAATTGACCTTTTTCCAATATCTTTTTTCCATTCTTGAAAAGTACTTTTAGATTTTTGTATAACCGTTTTAATTTCATCATTGGTCATATTATCATATTCAGCTAAAACCTGATTAGTAGCAGGATTTATAGTTCTAATTTTTTTCCCTTGTACCATAAATAACTAGTATTTCTTTGCTTATTTTAAGTATAATCATCATTCGTCCGTATAAAAAATCTGAGTATTAAATACTCAAATATTAATATGACAGAAAGTTATTTTAAATAAATATAGATATTGATAAAGATTTTAAAGTAGTAGTTCTTGTCCAGTTAATTTGGATTGATAATATAATTTTATATTTATTTAATTTAAAGCATATAATTAGATTTTGAGTTATTTTTGAGTAATGTCTTATAGAAAATATTTATTTATCATAGGGGTTGTTGTGATTTACAAATAATCATATTTTTTGATTATTGTTAAAATTTGTACGGTTTGTTCTATACAGATAATAACAAGATTGAAAAATCAGAATTATTTAAAAGCACTTTGAATTTGTAATATATTTACAATTAAAAAAAAAT
>DATFCH010000005.1:0-3032 GCA_035253345.1 Nitrososphaeraceae archaeon | reverse complement strand
GCTTTCAAGAAGGACAGAAAAGAATGGGTAAAACATGAAGGAAAAAATATAGACGAAAATAAATTTAAAAAAAATGCACACAAAGCCTTAAAAATTTTTATTCAACTTGGACCTTCGTATATAAAACTAGGTCAATGGCTATCTTCTCGTTCTGATATATTGCCTCAACCTTATTTAGAAATATTTTCTACTTTACAAGATGATGTTCCAGTAGAACCTTTTGAAAAAGTGAAAAAAATTATTGACGATGAATTAGGAAATTTGGAAGAAAAATTTGATTATTTTAATAAAGATGCTTTTTCTGGCGCTAGTCTAGGACAAGTGTATCACGCCGGATATAAGGGAAAAGACGTAGTAGTAAAAATTGCAAGACCTGGAATTGAAGAAATAGTAGATGAAGATATTGTAATCTTAAAAAAATTGATTCCGCTAGGGACTAGATTTATTGATCCCAATTTAAGATTTTCAATAGAAGGAATGTTTTCTCAATTTACAGAAACTATCTATGAGGAAATGGATTACATGAAAGAAGCAGAAAATCTATTAATAATTAAAAAAAATCTAGTAAATGAGAAAAAAATTATAATTCCTAATGTAATGCTGGAGAGAACTTCTAGACACATCATAACTACAGAATACGAGCCAGGAATAAAGGTAACAGATATAGAAACGCTAGATAAGAAGGGTATTGATAGACAAAAATTAGTAATATTAATACATCATGTATTTTTCAAGATGCTATTACGCAATAATATCTTTCATTCTGATCCCCATCCTGGAAATATAGCTGTTAAAGATGATGGTTCAATAGTTCTATATGATTTTGGAATGGTTGGTAGACTTGATAATGAAACTAGATTATTATTGATTAGATTGTATTTAGGTTTGATCGATAAAGATCCTGTAAGAACAGTTGATGTATTATATCAACTTGGTACATTGGACTATACTACCAATAGAAACATCATAGAAAAAGCTATAGAATTGAGTATTAGATCAATGCATGGAAAACATGTAGATAGAATGGAAGTAAAATCTTTAATGGATTTATCAAATAAGACTTTAAGCAAATTTCCTTTTAGATTGCCCAAATATCTAGCATTATATATGAGAATGACCTCAATCGTAGAAGGTATTTATCATCAACATCAAGTAAAATTTCAATTCGTAAAAGTTCTCTCGAATTTATTTGAACAGGAGGGTTTAATTAAAGAGGCATATAGAGAAGAGTTAAAACATTCATTTCAGAAATTTTTAAAAAATATAGAAGTATCTGCCAATTTATCTCAAACTATAAAAACATATTTAGACAATCAAGAAATGAATAGTAAAAAAACAGACAGACATTATGTATTTTTAGGCAAGAGTATTTTTGCGTCCGCAATGTTTGTTGGGTCTGCGTTTTTATTGTCATACAATCCTATAATTTCTTATATAGGTTTTTTATCTTCAATAATACTATTTGTTTTTAGTATCATAAAAAAATAGCTTTTCTATCGATAACTTATTATTTTCAAATATATAGTATAAATCGAAATGCCATATAATAATAATAATAAGAATAGTTATCTAATTTCTAATTTGTATCCTCTTAACTTTTATTTTAGATGATTTTATAAAGAATGGATCATGGATGTTTTATTATTGTTTTTTTCAGTATATAGTATTTTATCCCTTCCTGGAATAACAACAAATACATCTTCAGAATTCATTGTTCAAGATTTTGCTGTTATAATGGTTATTGCAGCTATAATGTTATTTTTAACTCACAAATTAAAACAATCCATGGTTATCGGCTATTTAGTAGCAGGAATGATAATTGGTCCATATACTCCGCCTTTTAGTTTAATTAGTGAGATAAGTACTGTAAACATATTTGCGGAATTAGGTATAATCATGCTTCTCTTTGTAATCGGTATAGAATTTCCTATAGCAAAACTTAAACAAATAGGTAAAATTTCAATGATGGTAGGATTAACAGAGTCGATTGGGACTATGATTATAACTTTCTTTGTGGCCCAAAGGTTAGGATTTACTACTTTTGATTCAATGTTTTTAGGATTAGCCATGTCTATTACTAGTACTGTAGTAACTATCAAGGTACTTGAAGAATTGGGAAAAATAAAAGAACGAACATCGATGTTAATATTGGGAATTTTAATAGTTGAAGATATTGTAGCTGTTTCAGCCTTAGCTATATTACAATCTATAGCAGTTGCAGCAACAACAAATACTGAAGAAATTGCACTTTTTCCTATATCAATATCCATAGCCATAGCAGTAGTTTTTATAGGAAGTATACTTGTATTAGGTTCAAAGTTTATACCAAATTTAATTGACAAAATTGGGAAGACAAATGATTATGCTCTTCTCTTGATAGTAATATTAGGACTTGCTTTTGGTCTAGCATTCATAGCTAATATGTTAGGCTTATCAGTAGTCATAGGTGCATTTTTAGCTGGAGTTTTGGTGGCTGAATCTAGAACAGCTACAGTTGCTAAAGTTATCACTATACCGCTCAGAGATGTATTTTCTGCCTTATTCTTTGTATCAATAGGAGCGTTAGTAAATGTTGCACTTATTCCACTATATATAGTTCCAGTAATTATATTGATATTGACAGCTTTTACTGTAAAATTAGTTTTAGTGTTAGCTATATTATCAAAATCCAAATTTGACTATACAGAGAGATTAAAAGTTGGTTTAGGATTGGCAACTGCAAAAGGTGAAATGTCATTAGTTATAGCAAAAGGTGGACAGGACGTAGGTGCAATTACATCATCGATATTACCAATATTAAGTGTTGTTACAATAATTACATCATTTGCTACTCCATATGTACTAAGATTTGCTAATAACCTAAGATTGTCTAGTTCAAGCGATAAAATCAATAGTAATAATAATAAAATAGATGATAAAAACGAAGATAAATCAAAATAAATATTTATATCTCTATTTTAATAGTCACTTTTTAATACTATTATATTATATTATATCTTGATTTTAAAAAAAATTGCTTTTATAGTTATATG
>DATFCH010000004.1:0-2513 GCA_035253345.1 Nitrososphaeraceae archaeon | reverse complement strand
ATTCAACCTACAATGCAGAAATTATATAATTTGAAAGTTAATTTGCCACAATCATCATAATTTAGAGTTAACAAGTTGTTAAAATTTATATCATTTGGCAATGAATACATGTTCATAACCATTTTAATGTTTTAGTTTATTTTTATAGTTCTATAATTTAAAATAACTTTAATAGAATATTATATCTACTTAATAGTCATAAATACTACTTGGGGTTTAATTATTAATTTTAGCTTCATGTTTTTCGACTGCTGGTTGTTGTGCTTTAAAAGTAATAAGAATAGTATCATTTACGTTATAAGGACAATCTGTTATTGTTCTTGGGATTTCATCTGCACCTTCTACTATACAGTTTGGTCCTTGCTTAATTTTTACGACTGCTTCATCAGTTATGCTTCCACTGAAAAGGTTACTAGCAGACGAACCCATTATTGCAAATACTATTGCAACTCCTGCAATACCAAATATCAAAGCTAATATTTTTGGAGAAATAGATTCAAAACTCAATACATTTAAAATACAATTTTAAATTATTTTAATATTTGTATATTATCAAAATACATTTAGACACGATACTGCAAACCATAATTAAGAGACTAACACAAATAGCTCTATTATACTTCAGCTAAACAAAATAAAATTAAGGAATTTATTTTATAAATAGTTAATATTTCTTTTTATGTTGTTTGCCATCTTCTAAAGGAATACCATATATTGGATTAGTACCGAAATGGTTATCTACTTTAATTGGATCTATAAAGATAATCCCTAATTCTTTGTTCATCACTTGAATACTAATAGGAACTTCAGTTATAGATGCATTAGGCATACTGATTGTCCCTGTACCATTAAATATAGTAGCATTGTTTTGATTTGCAGTTTCTGCTAAAACAAAATTAGTAAGGGTGTGTGTATGTTTTGCTGTTCCATCAGTCTTAATCATTTCAAAATTTGCATTAAAAACAGTAGAATTATCTTCAGATTGTGTTTGGTTTGAAGATAAATTAGATTTCCATGTGCCAGATATAATCCACAATGGTTGTCCAGTTTCATCTTCTACAAGACCAATGGACCTTCCATACAAACTATCTCCTCCTTTTTCTGTTACACCTAAAGGAATCCCCATTACCACATTCAGATTAAAAGAAAACAACAATAATCCTCCAGCTATAATTAACATAGATAGGAGCATAAGAGATTTGGTCATCACCTTATTGCCTGTATTTTTTTTTTTTATTTTAGAATAACCATTTTCTACTATTTTATTTCTTTTGTTAGTATACCAATATAGCAGATAACTCATTGATAATATTTCTATCTTTCAATTTTTTAATATATAGTTAGGCTATGAAAACTGCATAATATTAAAATAGTAATTTCTGAACATTACTATAATTGAAATTTTATAATCATCATTTTATTAATTTAGTAGCTATTGCTCTTCTTTCTTCTAATATGATAGTTGGAAATGATGATCTTTTTGTAAGAATTTCTTACATAGATAAGTTTATTGATAAAAATCACATATATTTGCAAAATGCTTATGCACAAAAAGAAGAAAAAGATGAAAATAAAGATAAGGAGGAAGAAAAAGTTTTCAGTGATAATACCAAACCAATTTTTAATATAGTAGCTGTAGGGGATTGGGATTGTACAGGTGAAACAGAAGATACCGTTGATAATATTGTAGATCAAGACCCTGAATTAGTTTTGGCTCTGGGTGATCTATCTTATAACGGAAAAGCAAAATGCTGGTTAGAAGTGATTGAACCAATAACAGATAAAACCAAAATATCAATGGGAAACCATGAATTTGATTCATCAAAATTGGAAGAAGACTATATGGAGTATTTTGGATTGGAAAATAATTACTATTCTTTTAATTATAAGAATGTCCACTTTTTGGCATTATCTACAGAAACAGATTACGATGATAATTCTGAACAATACCAGTTTGCTATCAAAGATCTTGAAAAATATTCTAAAGATCCTTTCATAGATTGGATTATTGTATACTATCACCGTCATATTTATGGATCGGGTCCTAATCTTGAGGAAGATACAGATTTTAGGGAAACTTATCATCCTCTTTTTGATAAATACAAGGTAGATTTGGCTCTACAAGGTCATCTTCATGTATATGAACGAACCTATCCAATTATGTATAACGAAGATGATGATGATGAACCTATAGTACAAGATAATAATCCAAATATATATAAAAATCCGAAGGGACCAATTTTCCTAACAGCTGGAACTGGTGGAGCTCATGATATGGTATTATCTTCATTAGAAGAATATTCTGCTGCGGGGATTGACGGAATTTTCGGAATACTAGATCTTACGTTGGAATCCGATCAAAAAACATTAACAGGTAAATTTATCGAAAATGGCAAGAAAAAAGAAATCATGGATGAATTTAAAATTATAAAAGAATAATTAAATTGATAAAAGGATACAAATCTTACAAGATAATTTCAAAGTCATTTTTATTTAGCGATGGAAAAAAAAAT
>DATFCH010000003.1:0-13730 GCA_035253345.1 Nitrososphaeraceae archaeon | reverse complement strand
AAAAATGTAACTTTAAAATAACTTGTATAAGGAAATTAATTTTCTTAATATCCATATATATTAAATATAGCTTGTTTATATAATAATAGGTATGAAGGTAACGAAAAGGATCACTAGAAATGGACCGGATGTCTACAGTTGGAGGGATATGATCAAGGGTTCTTTGATTGTAATTGGATCTTTCGCTGGATTCTATGCATTCATTATGTTTCTTACGGGTGGAATTCTCAAATAGAACGATAGATCAATATATCATTATCACTTAAAGCCTTGAAAGCTGCAAACTGTCTATTAAACTTTAGATTTTTTTAGAATTAATTATTTTGTTTCATTTTTATGAATTGAAATTATATAAGCAAACTGAAATAAATTAGATTTAAAATTGGTTTTTGGTCGATATGATGGTTAATTTTGTTTTATACAATTCGAATATACTTTTTCTATTTATAAATATAGTCACATTATAATATTAGAATATGTTCAAGATTTAAGAAAAAACAAATTATATTCTATAAAAATTTTAAATGTTTTAGGAGTACTATAAAAATAAAGAATTAACAAAGATTATTATGATGAAATAATAAATGTTTTAAAAATTTTGCTATAATTAAACCAAAATTTAATAAATTTTAAATACTTTAAATATAACTTACAATTTCATAATTTTGAGGCTGACGTTTATTATCGATTATCTTGATTTTTACAGTTATTTTATATCAATTTTTGACCTTTTAGATTTAAATTATCCTTTTTAAAATACATAAGTATGTCTGAAGAAGGTCAACAACAAAATCAGATTTCACAACCACACACAGATGTACAATTACGAGATGCAATATATATTGGAAAAAAACCATTGATGGCCTATGTGACATCAACACTCATCCAATTAGCAAATCAACCTACAGTAACCATTAAAGCAAGAGGGTTAAGTATTGGCAGAGCGGTAGATGTTTCACAAATCATCTTAAAGAGAATGGAGAATGCAGGCTACGCTATCGGTGACGTAAAAATAGGTTCAGAGACTGTTCAATCAGAAGACGGTAGAACTAGAAACGTCTCAACAATAGAAATTGAAATAAAAAGAAGTTAGGCTAGTTAGTTAATTTTTTGAAAACTAACATTAATTTTTGTTATTTTTCCTTGAATGATATTTTCTGTTGTTCAAATCAGTATATCAGTATTAGTTTTTACATCTCTTCTGCGGCAAATTGTATATAGTTGCATATGGAAAGAATTGCTGCTCTTTATCTAGCTCATCTTAACCCATTTACAAAGGCACATCAACAGATCATAAACAGATTACAGAAAGATTATACCGTATACGTTTTTCCTGTAAAATTTTTAATAAACGGAAACGAAATCAATACACGTAGCTTCCCATTTACTTATGACATTAGACGTGCAATGATTAGATCGGTTTTCCCAAATGAAACAAAAGTTGTTATTTCACCTAATTATGCCTTCTTTTCTCCATTTCTCAGATATTTACCACCACTTTTTTCACCTTATTCTTGGAAAATAAGAGAGCAGGTTCTAAAGGCAATTAATGAAAAAAAATTTATATCTTACACAGGAGATCGTGCTGAGAGATATGCACTAAAAATCTACAGATTCAAGCCTCTTAAAGCGACAAGACTGCCTATTTCTGCTTCGGAGGTTAAAGAAAGTATTTACAATCAGGCTTTGAACAACAGAACAAAATCCCAAGATAGTAATTGGGAAGAAAAAATTCCACCTTCTGTAGTGAAAATTATTAAAGATAATTGGAATGTAGTTGAAAAATTTGCAAACGTGAAGGATGAAACTTTGAAAGTGGTTGGAGTAAAATTTCCCAAAAAAGGTTTTTTGTAAAATAATTCAGAAAACTTTTATTTATTCATTCAAATACGTTCCTTCAAATGAAACACAAGGGAGCTCAGTACATATGGTTTGATGGTAAATTAATAGAATGGGAAAATGCAGTTATTCCAATTACTACACATGCATTACACTATGGTACTTCGATTTTTGAAGGAATTAGAGCCTATTCATCAGATAATAATTTGCATATATTTAAATTAAAAGAACATATGGAAAGGTTATTTCGCTCCGCTTCAATCTATTCAATAAAAATAAATCATACCGTTGATGATTTAATTGATGGGACTATTGAGTTACTGCGTAAGGTAAATATGAGAGAATCGTGTTATATTAGGCCACTCTCATTTGTAGCAGTACACGGTATTGACCTGAATGTCAATCTTGAATCTCCAACACATACCGTAATAATTGTATTTCCCTTTCAAAAATATTTTAAAACTGAAGGAATTAAGGTAGGAGTATCTTCATGGAGGAGAATTCATGATTCTTCAACTCCGCCTATTGCGAAAGCGGGAGGAAATTATCTTAATTCAGTTTTAGCTACTCAAGAATGTAAAAGACATGGATATGATGAAGCTATAATGCTAGATAGAGAGGGGAATGTAAGTGAGGCTCCGGGTGAAAATATTTTTGTTATAAAAAATAACATTATTTCTACTCCGGATATGGGTTCTTCAATTTTAGAAGGAATAACAAGAGATACAATAATCACACTTGCTCAAGATTTGGGATACTCTATAGTCCAAAGAACAATTTCACGTTCTGAACTTTATACCTCAGATGAAATTTTCTTAACCGGGACGGCAGCAGAAATTATTGGAGTTACTAGCGTTGATGGAAAAAGTATAGGAAATGGAAAAGAGGGTCAAATAACTGAAACAATAAGAACTACCTATCATCAAATAGCAACGTGTGGTAACAAGAACGAAAAATATAAAGGATGGACTACAGAAGTATGGTAAAAGAAATCAATCGGAACAAAAATGAAACTCGTAATAATATAGAAAATGCTAAAGACGATAATAAAAGAATTTCTAATATTGTTGAAACCCTTCAACCAGATAACAGTAAGGCAAAGATAGGCATTATTGGAGTAGGCGGCTGGGGGAAAAACCACTCGAGGGTGCTTCATGATTTTGGTGTATTACGATCTATATGTGATATGGATAAAACTAAAGCACAGGGATTAGCAATCAAGTATAATGTAAATTATTATGTTTCAATTGATGAAATGATCAATACAGAAAATTTGGATGCTTGCTTAGTATGTACTCCTACTAAGACTCATTATCAAGTCTCACGAAAATTAATGGAGAATGGAATTAATATTTTTGTTGAAAAACCATTATCCTATTCATCCAAAGAATGTGAAGAAATGATTGAGATATCAAAAAGGAATAAGGTAGCAATGACCTGTGGATATATTGAAAGATTCAATCCAGCAGTACAAGATGTAAAAAAACTACTTGATGAAGAAAAATATGGTGAGCTTTTAATGATTGAATTCCATCGAGAAAATAGAATGCCTTTACATATTAAAGATGTAGGTATAATATACGATACTGCTGTTCACGATATAGATACAGCGATTTACCTTTTTGGTAAAGACCCACAAGTTGTTTTCGCCAGGGCTGGAAATATCTTTCATTCTTTTGAGGATTTCTCCAACATCATGTTGGGTTTTGGAAAGAATAAAGCAGCAGTAATTTCTTCAAATTGGATAACTCCAAAAAAAGTTAGGAAATTTAGTGCTGTTTGTACTGAAGGAATAATCAATGGCGATTTTATAAAGCAGGAAATTACTATTGAAGATTCTAATTCAACTATCATCCCACGACGAGCTTCTTTGGCAGAACCACTTTCATTAGAACTAAAAAGTTTTATAGATGTTATCGAAGGAAAAAGAGGTCAACCCGAAGTATCTCCACAAGAAGCAACGAATGTAACAAAGATCGCTGAGGCAGCCCTCCTATCCAGTAATACAGGTGCCCCAATATATCTTAATTTAAGTGGTTAAAATGAAAAAAAATCTCTTAGATATATTGGCATGTCCTATGGACAAACATTATCCATTAGACCTAGTTGAATTAGATATAAAAGAGTTTGATGGTGACAATATAAACGACAATAGTTTTTCAAATAACGATGAAAAAAATAAAAATAACAATAACATTCAAACTAATGGAGAAAAATCATTTAAAAAAAGCTTAGGTAAAGACAATATCATTATAATAATAGAAGGAATTTTGTATTGCAAGAAATGTTCACGTTTTTATCCTATCATAGATGAAATACCTATTTTGCTTCCAGATGAATTAAGAGAAAAAGACAAGGAGGTAGAATTTTTAAATAAATGGAAAAATAATATTCCTCAACAAATTTTACACAATGCAAATCCGTGGCATTTATAGGTAAACAAAATCATTATTTTGTATACAAAGAAATGAAGCTGAATAAAAAAAATAAAGACTTCAATACAAAAAAAACTATTAATCAAAAAAAAAATAATTTAAAAAAAATGCAAAAAAAACCTGTTAAAGATAAAAACCCAGAGAACAGAAAAAAAAACAATAATGATAACAATAATAATAATAAGAATAACATGATTGCTGGTGTAAATAATTATGTATCTAAAAACACAACAATTGGTAAAAATGTGAAGATATGGCATTTTGCATATGTTGGAGATAATACAACTATAGGTGATAATGTAATGATTGGGTCTCTATCCCATATTGATTACAATGTTAGGATTGGCAATAATACAAGGATAGAAGGAGCAGTTTATATTCCACCTCTAACGGTTATTGGAAACAATGTATTCATTGGACCAGGTGCCACCTTTACTAATGATCCATATCCTATGAGTCCTAAAATGATAGGAGTTGTAGTTGAGGATGGAGCAATAATTGCTTCAAGAGCAGTAATAAAACCTGGTGTTAATATTGGAAAGAATGCTGTTGTTGGTATGGGTGCTGTAGTAACAAAAGATGTACCAGCAGAAACAGTTGTGATTGGAAATCCAGCCAGAATCAAATATTCTAGAAAAGAATATGATCAAAAGAAAGATGATTGGGAAAGTCAAGATGAAATATAGATGAGATTTTAAAAATGATAGATTTAACTTGTTCATTAATTGTTAATTTAAATTTTTATAGTCATTTTTACACATATTGTAAAAGATACAAGTTTGTCACGGCCTCTAGTATTTATTTTATTTTTCGGCTACTTCACAGAGGGGATTTGCTTTGATGATAATTGAATCTGAGACGTTATGCTGGGATAACAAATGAAAATCATTTTTTGAACAAGCGATAGATATAGTGGTTTTTTCACTTGGATAGGTATCGAGAAAATTCGGGCCTTTTCTTTCCACTTCACCTATGTAATCTCTTAACTTTGATTCTAATAATGTATACACATCTATTTTGTCACCCCTCATCTCATTGGTATCTAATGTCCATAAAATTGATATTCTGGTTTTACTTGCCTTTAGGTTTCTTTTCTTTAAAATATATCTCACCTTATCAATAAGATTTTTTGTATAGCTTTCTATGCTTTTGATAGTTCCGTTAACAAGATAAACTAAAGGATTAGAACCGTGTAAAGAAGATTGGATAATTCTTAAATCATGTAAACCATTTGTTATATCATCCAAATACAAGTCTTTGTAAAAACCATCAACAATTTGATTATCAATATTATATCCTGTAGAAAATTTACAGACTTCCAATACGCTTGCAATTCCTGAATAATGACGAAGAATTCTAGATACATAAGTTAATTCAGCAGATAATATATCTACAAAATTAATTTGTTGATGTGTAAAATTATTTAGAATATTTTCTAAAAAACTATCTCGCTTAGAATTAAAATTTCCAAGAATGGTGTTGGTTGACAGAATTGGTCCTGAATTTATAGGCATGTAATAGTAATATATATTGTCTCCAACAGTCATCCCTGTTGTATGTTCCAAGAGATCAATGTTTTCCTCGTTACCACCTATACCAGTAGGTAGTGTAAAGATAATTGAGGTATTGTTGTTAACAGGCTTGATAGCATCAGTAAACTTAGAGGAAATATCAATTTTAACTTCTTGACCAATTTTTCTTATTTTAGGAAAAAAGAAAAGATAAGATGCTGAGGATATTATATTATCGATAGCATCTAATTCGAGCAATGACTCATCTTCGATCAAATCAGAAGCAGAAGAATATGTTCTAACTATATCAGGAGTTAGTGAAAAACCCATTTTAGTAGATTCATCAAGAAGCGATACTTTATGCCCTGCAGATGCCAATGAAGATGCAAATTTATATCCTTCAGTACTTAGTCCATAGACAACAACATTTGGAAAAGAGGGCAATTTAACAATCAGATATAGAAAAGTTCTCCTTACTAAAGTTATTCCTTCTTTTTAGCTAATAATTATACAGAAGAACATTCAATTTATTTTTTCAACCCAATAATATCCATAAATAGAAAGCAAAGTATATTCATGTAAAATAATTTGAATTTATAATATTGAGAATCTGGTTTGATATACTAACTCCAAAGCAAATTATGTTTTTTAAATATTTTGTTGAAAGATTGAAAAAAGAAAATCACGATATACTTTGTACAGGCAGAGATTATAGGGAAGCAAGAGAATTAGCAATATTAAAAAAAATCGATATGAAAACCATAGGAAAACATGGCGGAGACAACAAATTCGAAAAATTACATGCAAGCACAGAACGTGCATATCTCTTATCAGAAGTCATAAATTCTTTTAAGCCAGATTTAACTGTCTCATTTTCATCACCAGAAGCAGCAAGAGTATCATTTGGACTTGGAATCAAACATTTCGTTTTTAATGATTCACCTCATGCTACCGCTGTAGCCAAATTAACTATTCCTTTAGCTGATAGATTATTTTGTCCTTGGATAATCCCATTTAAAGAATGGACAAAATTTGGTTTAGAGAAAGACAAGATAACAAGATACAAAGCTTTGGACCCAATAGTATGGGTGAAAAAAGAATTTGAAAACATCAAATATCAAGAAGTATTTAAAATAAAAAAATCATTAAGTATTGAAGAAGGAAAAAAGGTTATACTCATAAGACCTGAAGAAATAAAAGCTTCTTATATTGCGGATAAGAAACTAAAGAATTCGATTGGAGTAATTGATCAAATAGTAAATAACTTTTCCGATAAATATAATATTTTGATTCTTGCAAGATACAAAGACCAAATAGATTTTTACAAGGATAGGTTTGAAAATAAAAATGGGACCAAGGTAATCGAAACGGTAACCGATGGAATGGTATTATTACGGATTTCTGATTTGTTTATTGGCGCTGGCGGTACGATGAGCGCTGAAGCAGCACTAATTGGTAAACCCGTCATATCTATAACCCCTATTAATTTTCACGTTGAAAATTACCTTATAAAAATTGGATTAATTAAAAAAATAAGCAATTTAAATACTTTAAATAAATACATTAATAGTATTCTTTCTGAAAAAGGACATGGGATAAACCAAAAGAAATCCACTTCTACTGATATCATTTCGCATCAAGACAAACTAACTAAAATATCTCAAACTATTACTTCCGATATGGAGGATCCAATAGAGGTTTTTAAAAAATTTCTAACAGATCCATAACATTATAATTCAAGTTACTTGTACGGAATTATGCCCGGAAGCCCGGTGGAGGAAAATATTATTTTCCGCCGACTGTAGTGGCCAAGCATAAAGGCCTTTGGAGCCTTTGACCCCAGTTCGAATCTGGGCCGGGCTAACTAACTAACTAAAATATACTTGCCTCCTCCTAAACAAATTTTTGCCATCATATAATGATTTAAAAACGAAATATTTTGCTAGAATTCATACAACTAACAACAACAACACAATAGTAAGACTAGGTCAACATTTGTTATTATTGTCTAATGCGTTTAAAATTGCATTATCCAAATTTTTAGAAACTGTTAATAAAAAATCTTTTCTGTCTTTTAAAACTTTATCAAAGATTGTTATAGATTGCTGAATTGATTTTCTCATATCATTTTGATGAGTTGGATTTGGTGATCCCAATGATTTTCGTAATAATATTGAGTTTTCAGGTTTAATATCTTTAATTGTAGTCATTAATTCATCAATATCTATTTTAATTTGTGTAGAAGATAATATTTTATTTACCTCTGTTTGTGGGATTTGATCTAAAGCAATATTTTTATTTGAAATCGCATATTGTACTAATTGACCAATTAATTTGTGTACTTTTCTAAAAGGGATATTATATTTGATAACGATTTGCTCAGCTATATCAAGAGACACTCCGTAGTTTTTCTTAATAGAGCTTAAAGCATTTGTTTTATTCACTTGAAATGTATCAATAATACCTTTCATCACATATAGAGAATCTCTAACCATTTTAGAGGAATTCCATATTAATGGTTTGAGATCTTGTAAATCGCGATTATAACCTGAAGGGAGATTTTTTATTATCGAAAGTGATGATATCAACATACCTATAACAATTGAATTTCGCGATCTAAGTATTTCAAGTGGATCTGGATTTTTTTTTTGTGGCATTACACTGGATGTGGAACTATATTTGTCAGAGAGTTCAATATAATTAAATTCAGAAGTAGACCACAGAATAAAATCTTCAGCGATTCTGCTCAATGTAGTCATTAGAATTGAAAGAAATGACATGTATTCGATAAATGAATCTCGTGAGCTGGTCGCGTCTATAGAGTTTTCAATTAATCCATGGAATCCTAAAATTGAGGCAGTATAATTTCTATCTATTGGTATTCCTGTTCCGCCTATAGCACAAGCTCCTAGAGGAGATAAATTAATTTTATCAAAGGAAGAACTTATTCTATCCAAATCTCTCAGTAAATTATAACAATATGATAAAAGATAATGAGAAATTGTTCCTATTTGTGCTTGTTGTAAATGTGTATATAGTGAAATTAACGTATCCTTGTATTCTTTTGATCTTACAATAAGAGACTGAATCATACTTATAATAGACTCTGAAATATCAATAATATCATCTCTCAACTTCATCCTTAAATCTAAAACAACTTGATCATTTCTTGAACGTCCAGTATGTATTTTTCCTCCGATATCCATACCTATATCTTGAATAATTATAGATTCAATTTGTTCATGTATATCTTCGAATGATAATTCATGTGAAATTATGTACTGAATTACTCCTTCATTTTTTGATTGATTCTTAATTTTATTCAAAGCATTAAGGATTTTAGAGAGTTCATCAGAAGTTAATATACCAACTTTATTTAACATTAAACAATGAGCTTGGGTTCCTAAAATATCATAGTAAAAAATATTAACATCTTCACGAAGTGAAGAAAGAAAATTTAATACATCCTTATCTAAATTTTCTTTTTGTCTAGAGCGATACAAAATATTATTCAAAGGGATTTACAAATTTATATAATATATTCATTTATTCTTTTAAAAATTCACTGTTAAATTTGGTCTGCTTATTACATGTATGCCAATAAATAGTTATATATGGTTTTTTATTATTTTATATGATGTCTCAAGATATTCAACAAACACGGAGACTAATTTTTGATGAATTGTCTAAAATAGTAGATCCGGAAATAGGTGTATCAATAATGGAGTTAGAATTGGTGGATAAGGTAGACATAGAAAATAAAGATGTAAATGTAGATTTGCATCTAACGAGTCCTTTTTGTCCAGCAGTATTTGGTTTTAAAATTGCTCAAGATGTAAGAGATAACATTTACAGGATAGAGGGTATTGAAAAGGTAAAGATAAATGTCAGTAACCATTTCATGGCAGAAGCTATTAATAAGCAGGTAAACGAAAGTCAATACCCTTCAAAAAACCAACAAAATGAAGAAAAATTAGACGCTTTGAATAATGATAATAATGATAAAATAGGTTAAAAATCAACCTACATAGATATCAAATTTAATATCTTATTTTTTTATTTTGTTTTATTTTATTAAATATATAATATCAGTGAGTGAGTGAGAGGTTTTGACAAAAATAAAATAGGGTATCTAAAAGTTAGTGCTTAGTTTCTTCTTCTCTTTCATTTTCATAACTTATATCGGTTGTAATAATTCTCTCTTGAAGTTTTGCTATTTTTTTCTCGTTGTTTGAGAGGCCTAATAAATGCCCCCTTAAAAGCTGTATTCCCAAAGCGGGATCGACCCCTTTAGGACAAACATTACTGCAAGAGCCTGCAAAATGACATCTCCATATTCCGTGACTAGTATCTATTACTTTAAGTCGATTGGATTTGTCTGTATCTCGGGAATCGGCGAAATATCTATAAGCTTGAGATAAGGCTTGAGGTCCAGGAAATTTGAGATCTGTTGCTACAGTTGGACATGCAGAATAACATAAACCACAACGTATGCAATAGGAGAATTGAAGGAAGTTATCTACGTCTTGTGGAGATTGAACAAATTCAGAATTTTCATTAATATCCTCAATATCAGCTTTTTTATTTTGTATAAAAGGCATTACACTTCGATGATGCTCAAAGAATCTGGAAAAGTCAGTAACTAAATCCCTGATATATGGAAAATTAGCTAATGGTTCACACGTGATTGTATCAGTATTTAGATCAGATATTTTCGTATAGCATGCTAATCTTGGAATACCATTAATTTTCATTCCACAGGATCCGCATGAAGCCATTCTACAGGAGTACCGAATCCCAATGCTGCTATCGTGATAACTTTTGGCATCCAATAAAGCATCTAATACAGTGGTCCATCTCTTTACTGGAACATTAAATTCGTCGAAATGAGGAACATCTTTAGGATCTTTAACTGCATTGATTCTAAAGATACGGAGTTTAACAGAGCTTTTTGTAGTTGATGGTGGTGGTGGTGGTGATGTTATATCTGATTCTTGTCCTGACTTTCCCTTTTCTAATAATTTTTTTTGATTATTTTTTTTTAATATATTCATATCAAATATCATCATCCAATTAACTTAAGGAAAAACCATTGGCAATTATTATTGTTCGAGTTCCATATGCTATTATTCCTATTAATCCTAGTATCACAATAATATTTACTGCTTTTTCCCATATTTCATTCTGTCGTAATTCTAATAATATAACACGAAGACCATTAAAGCCATGTATAGCAATTAATACTAATATAGATTCTAACAGCAACGCATAAAAAATATTCTTGTAATTTAAAATAACATTTTCAAATTCAAGAGACATATCAAATGGCATTATTAACCTCATTAGTATGTGAATAGCTACAACAAATAATGCTCCTACACCAGTAATGTAGTGTATTTTCATTATCTGACTTTCTCTGAGTAAAGTAAAACTAGTGAATCTACGATAGTAGTAGTTCTTATTTTTATTATTTATATTGGAATTAGGCATTATCTTGTTTTTCACTCTCCACCGAAGAGAACATTTGCTCCATAAAGCATTGCAACAGCAGTCAAAATAAATGCAATCCACAATCCCGACCGTTGTCTATTGTTGACAGAGGATGGATCGTATGGATAATCTGGTCGACCTGGTTTCCCCAAACCTTGACCAGAATGAGTAAATATTAACCTAATTCCGTTGACGGTATGAAAAGTACTTGCACCTATTACTAAGAGTAAGAACAAATGGCCACCAACAGTTTGTGTCATCTCTAACATTGCGGCCCATGCGTCTGGACCATTCACTAAGGAACTTGTTTCGTAAACATGTCCTATAAAATATACTAAGAGAAAAATACCGGTTAATCTTTGAAACCAATATGAAACTCTTTCCCATCCATATTTGATCGGATTGAGCCATCCTCTAAGTCCCTCTCTATTAATTCTCTGATAGTCATTGTTTTGAATGTCAATATTTTCATCAAGGTTATTTTTATGGTCCCGAATTTTACTTGCAAAAGAAGTCATTTCAATACTTCCTCTCCACTGGCCCATACCTAGTAAATATTACTGGATGCCAAGACATTATCGGTTCGTTTTCAGAATTATAATATGCTAATGTATGTTTTAGAAAATTCACATCATCTCTTTTAGGATAATCTATTCTTGAATGTGCTCCTCGTGATTCTTTTCTATTGATAGCTCCCATTAAAACTACTTCGGCAGTTCGCAACATTGCATCAATCTCCATTACATTAGTAAAATTAGTATTATATTCCTTTGATTGGTCATCAACATGTTTCCATGTAGAATGTTTCAATTCTCTAATCTTTTTTAAACCTAAGATTAACTGATCTTCTGATCTAAATACATAAGATCTTTCGTCCATTGTATCAGTCAATTCTTTTCTAACTTCATATGGATTTACTTCCCCTCTTCCTCTAAAAATTCCATCAAAAATTCTTTTTTCTTCCATAAGGACCTGATTGTTGGAAATATCTATTGAGCTTCCTTTTTTCTCTAACGCAAATTTGGCTGCTTGTTCCCCTGTTATTTTGCCCCAAACAATACATTCAGATGTGGAGTTTGCACCCAGTCGATTTGCACCATGTAAACTATTACATGCAGCTTCCCCGGCTGCCCATAAACCTCCAAGTTCAGTTTTCCCATCAATATCAGTATGAATCCCCCCCATCATGTAATGGCAAACAGGTCTAATTTCGATAGGCTCACTAATAACATCAACCCCCGAAAATTTAATTCCTATTTCTCGAATTCCAGCCAGTCGTTCTTTAATCTTTTCATCACCTAAATGTGTTAGATCTAATTTTAAACAATCATATCCAGATTCGTGCTTAAATCCTCTTCCCTCTTGTATTTCTCTTATCATTGACCTAGATACCACATCCCTAGGAGCAAGTTCGAGTTTTCCAGGTGCATAGTTTTTCATAAATCGCTCTTTTTGATTATTAATAAGATATCCACCTTCTCCACGAGCACCTTCGGTTATTAATATCCCAGATGGTAGAATACCAGTGGGATGGAATTGAACAAATTCCATATCTTTCATAGCCAAGCCCGCTCTATAGGCCATATCAATTCCATCCGGGGTTGATGAATAGGCATACGTTGAGAAGCTATATATTCTTCCAGCACCCCCGGTACAAATAATTCCAGCCGGAGATTTTATTTTTACAAAATTACCATTTTTCATTTCAATCGCTGTTAATCCCTTAAAGAGACCATTTTCTTTGAGAATACTTGTACAATACCATTCGTTGTAAAAATTGATATTATCGTATTTTTGGCAAGTATCATATAAAGTCTGCATTTCATAAAATCCAACCTTATCTTGTGCAAATGTAGCACGAGGAAAAGAATATCCGCCAAATTTTCTCTGACCTATACGACCATCTTCTCGCCTAGACCAAGGCATACCCCAATGATCTAATTGATAAATCTCATGAGGGATATTTCTGACTAATTTTTCAGCTACATTCTGATCAGCTAAAAAATCACTTCCCTTTATTGTATCATAAATATGGGATTCTTGATTGTCACCTTCATCTTCAAATAAAACAGCGGCAGTTCCCCCTTCTGCAGATACGGAATGAGAACGCATTACTTGAACTTTGGAGAATACACCGATACTAATGTCATTCTTGCCATATGAAGCTGCAGATATAGCAGCCCTCAAACCTGCTAATCCTGATCCAATAATCACAACATCATGTTGAATTGATTCTGTCACTAGTTGACCCCTAAAACCAGTAATCAGATAATACAAATATACTTTATTATTAATTCATGATAAGATCTCAGCAGCATATTTTACAATTATGAGCAAATAAATAATACTGTAGAAAATTTAGAGAAAATAAACATAAAGATTTACTTCACCCAATCAAAAGGAAAAACGCTCTACAACAGTATAAAAAAATTGGAAGCAAAATTTTCATTTATTA
>DATFCH010000002.1:0-8156 GCA_035253345.1 Nitrososphaeraceae archaeon | reverse complement strand
TATTTGATGAGGCAGTATTATAGCCGCTCGGATATTGGTTCAGTCAGAGCCTCACTCTCGTACGGAGTATGTTAACTTTGAACCTAGCCTGTATACAAAAGGGATTTGTACCCAATAAAGATTTTCATATAGTCAGAGCCTTATATTATATGCCTTTATTCAAAAATTGGAGTGATGTAATTTTGATTATTATATCGTAAAAATTACGTGCTTTTATAGTAATAAATGTTTATTGAATAATAATAAAAATAACAAATTACATCATAATGCTGATTGTCTTTATTTTATAAATGTAACTTTTATTTTTGTTTGCCTTTTGATATAGTGATTTTAGATTCGAAACTTTAAAAAAGGTGTCTACCTTGGTGGTACTACAATTCATTGGTTAAATTAGAGATAAAGAACGTTTCTAAATCATTCTATAGAAATGATGGAAAACAATCGACGCCAATTCATGCCATTGAAAATATTAATTTATCTGTAAATGACGGTGAATTCGTTTGTTTAGTTGGTCCGTCTGGCTGTGGCAAATCTACACTTCTTAATATATTAGCAGGATTGGATAATCCAACACAAGGACAAGTCATATTAAATGGTCGCCAAATTACTGGGACTGGACCAGATAGAATAGTGGTTTTTCAAGAAAATGCTTTGTTTCCTTGGATGAAAGTGATAGATAATGTGGAATTTGGATTAAAAATAGCTAAAGTTGAAAAACTAAAGAGGCGAGAGATAGCAATGCAATATCTAGATATGATGCAATTAAAAAAATTTTCAGAAGCATACGTATATCAGCTTTCAGGAGGTATGAAACAAAGAGTTTCAATAGCACGAGCATTGGTTTTAGATCCTGAGATTTTACTCATGGACGAGCCTTTTGCTGCCTTGGATTCACAAACTCGTGATTTATTACTTGTCGAATTACAATTGATTTGGGCTAAAACAAATAAAACAATTATTTTTGTAACCCATAATATTATAGAATCTGTTTGCCTTGGTGACCGAGTTATAGTATTTACAAATAGACCAGGAAAAATAAAAAAAGATGTAAAAATTGAACATAGAAGGCCGAGGCTAACAGAAGACGATAGTCTTAAAGATTTTCAAAGACAGGTTCTTTATGAACTGAAATCAGAGATCGTCCATTCACGAAAGGAAAAAGGGTAATTTATTTTAATTCCTTTAATATTTCTAATGCTAATCCAAAATGGTTTGGTGAAGTTAGTAAAACTTCGTCAGCGATTTTACCACAATTTCTAATAAATTCTACAGGTTCATCTTCATACTCTTCCCAATTTAGGCCGATTAGTTCTGCAGATCTTTTATTCTTTTGGGAGGGAAGCATTATGCACGCTATTACCTTGATGTCATAAGGTCGAATTAAATCCACTATGTTATCTAGATCTTTTATTGATTCAATGGATTGAGTTACAAATGCATAAGGTTTTGCATCAATTTTTTTTTTAACCGTTTTGATATCTGTTATTTTATTTGGAATGGATAAGTTTAGTTTAATATATTTACTGAATTCATAAGAATTGAGAAGATTAACCGCCTTACTAGGTTTTAAAAGATTATGAGTTCCTAAATCATTTTTAGACTGGTCTCCTAGTAAAATAAGTAAACTCTCAATCTTGTAAAAAATGGAATCTGAAATAGTTTGATACATTGATGTAATATTTCTATCTCTTGTCCTTATACTACACGAAACTTTTATTTTATCATTATATTTTCTTATTATGTCGGCCATAGTAATACTTGAGAGTCTCGGAATTCCTAATACTGAATCAGTAAAATGAATACAATTACTGAATTCATAAAGCACATCGACTTTTTTTTTAATATTATTAATATCATCAAAAAGACTTGAACAATTAAAATAGTCTTTGGGTAATATTTTTGGAGGATTTAGTTCATAATTAATTATCAACTAGTATCAATTAATTTTGATTTCTTGGAGTATAAAATATAATTGATTATTAATGATATTAATAAAGATCTGTGAATATTCATTTTTATACTTGTGAATAGTATTACTTTACTATTCTTATTTATATTACATATTAAAATTTTTAAATTTTTTTATTAATTTTGTATTATTAGAAAAAAAATATATAATTTAAAATATATTGAATCTATTTTATTGTTATTGGATTTAACTAAGAAACAATTTATAACAAAGATTATGCCTAAGATTTCAAATTCTATGAATTTGGATATGAAATTATTAAAATCTACTAATTATACTCTTTCATCTGTCCTTATAATAATTCACTTTACAAATTTCAAACCAAAAATTATATTAACCAAAAGAAGTTCTCTTTTGAAACTTCATAAAAATGAAATATCATTTCCAGGTGGAACATTTAAAGAAGCAGACGGTTCATTAATAAATACTGCAATTAGAGAAACAAAAGAAGAGATTGGACTAGAGTTCACTTCAAGTGATATTAATGGATGTTTTCAAATAGTTAAAACATTAACTTCTCATTATATAATAATTCCTTTTGTTACTTTTCAAGATAAGATAAAACAAACTAGTCTACTTATGGATGAGGTCTCTGATATATTAGATATTCCAGTGTTCGATTTGTTTGAGAGCCTAGATAGCAATTTTAATTACCGAAATTTTACTAATTCTTATTTATTTAGATATAATAATGAGATAATCTGGGGTGCAACCGCAAGAATTTTAAAACAAATAAGAGATTGTTTTTATTAATTTTCAGGATGCTCTATTTTCAAAATAAATTAGAGAATATGTAATGTTCTTTGATTCTATTTATAGAATAGTAAATTATTTTTTTGCAAATAATCAATAATGACAATTGTAACCCAATAATAAATTAAAAATTTAACATTCCAGTGTGAATTCAACAGAAATTGATTCATTGATAAATAATTTAAATTCAATAGACTTTCCTGTTCTTTTAGGAATTTTTAGCTTCATTTTTGCAGTAATAATTTGGGGAATAATAAAAAATCACTAATTAGTGATAACTTTACTTTCATTTTCATTTTTACAGGAATAGTTATAAATTATGATCTTCTTTAAATTTATGAATAATTTAATTAAGAGCTGTTTTTATAACGCTATCAACTAGCTTATCTATTGTTGATTCATGGCTTTTGATAGTTTATCAGAGTATATTGATTCACTTGAATCTATAGGCAAATTACATCGAGTAAAAGCAGAGGTAGATACTAATCTTGAAATTGCTGAGATTATGAGACGAATGATGTATTCAGGAAATTCTCCTGCCATACTTTTTGAAAATGTTAAAGGTTACGACATTCCAATTTTAGGTAACGCATTCGGAACTATTGATTTATTAAAAACTGCTCTTAATATTCAGGATTTTAAAGAAATAGGTACAAGAATTACAGATTTAACAAAATTGAAAATACCTTCTAATCTTTTTGATAAATTAAAAGTTCTACCTAAGCTATCAGAAATAGGTGCATATGCTCCAAAGTATGTTGAAAATGGACCTATTACAGAAATGATTGAAACCGAAAATGCTAATCTTGATTCATTACCAATTCTGAAATCCTTTTCAGGTGATGCTGCTAAATTTATTACCTTCGGATTAACTATAACAAAACATCCGGAAACTGGGATTAGAAATATTGGCGTTTACAGAATTCAAATAATTAATGAAAAAAAAGCAATTATGCATTGGCAGACACATAAACGAGGGGCTCAACATTATGAAATTCTTAAGGAACACAATAAACCTATTGAGACTGCAATAGTAATTGGAGCAGACCCTTCTACAATTTTTAGTGGAATAGCTCCAGTCCCTGAAGGAATGGATAAATTTTTCTTTTCAGGTATTATCCGAAAGAAGGGATTAAAATTGGTAAAATGCAAAACAGTTAATTTAGAAGTACCTGCAAATTCTGAGATTGTATTAGAAGGATATGTTAATCCCAATGAAATGAGAATAGAAGGACCGTTTGGGGATCATACCGGTTTTTACACTCCTCCTGAGCCTTATCCAACATTTAATTTAACATGCATGATGAGAAGAAGAAATCCAATTTACCTAACTACCGTTGTTGGTAAACCTGTTTTAGAAGATGCTTACATAGGTAAAGTCATTGAACAGTCGTTTCTTCCTCTTATTCAAATGTTTCAGCCAGAAGTAATCGATTTTTCGATGCCTGCTTCAGGGTGGTTCCAGGGTATCGCTATAATATCTATCAAAAAGAGATATCCTGGACAGGCTAAAAAAGTAATGATGGGTTTATGGGGAATGGGACAATTATCTCTTACGAAAATTTTTGTAGTAGTTGACGACGTTATTAATGTACATGATATAAATGAAGTAATTTGGGCAATCACTACAAAATTTGATCCTAAACGTGATACAGTGATTATTGATTATGCTCCGACTGACACATTAGATCCAGCATCTCCAATAGTTAATCTCGGTTCTAAAATGGGTATAGATGCAACTACTAAAACAAAGGAGGAAGGATTTATGAGAGATATTCAAAAACTAGCCGAAGTAGATAACGATACCAGGATCCTTGTCGACCGAAAATGGACAAGTTATGGATTTTCTAGATTATGACCATAGTTTCCATTATTTTTTGAATTTATTTGTATTTTACAAGTATATTATTTACCATTTCCTATTTATGGATTATAATTACGTACGTTTATAATTTCAATTAGTTTAATAAATTGAAAGGTATTTTTAGATATTGATTTTAAATTGGAATTTGATGTAAAAATTGGAACTACAAATGAAAGAGTTGTAATTACTAATTCAAATCAGACTACCAGTTTCTTATGGGAAGGAGAAAATGTTCTTTCTACCCCCTCTTTGATTTCTGAAATGGAAGAAACATGTAGATTACTTTTAAAAAACTTATTCTTAAAAGATGATGAATGGGATTCAGTAGGTACTATAGTTGAAATTAGACATATAGCTGCAACTCCAGTAGGTTCCAAAATTATATTGAAAGCAAAGGTCGAATCTGTTAACAATAAGAAGATAATGTTTAATGTAGAAGCTTTTGATGAGATGGAAAAAATTGGAGAAGGAAGACATGAACGTTTTATTATTAATATCCCAAAGTTTAGATCTAAATTTGAGGAAAAAAAGGAGAAATTATTTGTAAATAATTGATTTAAAACTTATTATTCGTGAAAAACTATAAAAATAGGATTATTTGCAAATTGATTATTAAATTAGGTGAATGAATTGAGTATAGGCCAAATTCAAACAAGTGCTGGCGGTATGCCGGTTGTAATTTTAAAAGAAGGAACACGTGAAAGTAAAGGAAAAGAAGCACAAAAAAATAATCTCACAGCTGCCAAATTAGTTGCTGAAGTTGTAAAATCTAGTTTGGGTCCAAGAGGTATGGATAAAATGCTAGTAGATACGCTAGGAGATGTTACCATCACGAATGATGGTGCAACTATTCTTAAAGAAATAGATGTACAACACCCTGCTGCTAAAATGGTTGTTGAAGTGTCTAAATCAGTAGATAATGAAGTTGGCGACGGTACTACATCTTCTGTTATTTTGACTGGCGCATTATTAGAAAAAGCAGAAGAATTGATTGATAAAAATGTACATCCTTCAGTTATTGTTGATGGATATACTGCAGCTTCTAATGAAGCTCTTCAAATATTAGAAAAAATTGCTATTAAAGTAAAAACTGACGATAAAGATCTATTAGCAAAAATCGCTAATACTAGTATGTATTCTAAATTGGTTTCAGAAGATAGTCCTGTTTTGAGTAAAATAGTAGTAGATGCTACACAACTCGTTGCTGATCTGAACGATAAAACGAAAGGTCTAAAAGTTGATCTCGATAATATCAAGGTAGAAAAGAAAGCAGGTGGTTCTATACATGATACCTCTCTTATTAAAGGAATAGTTCTTGATAAAGAAGTAGTTCATAGTGGGATGCCAAAGAGAATTGAAAAAGCTAAAATAGCATTGATCAACTCTCCATTAGAAATAGAAAAAACAGAAATGAGCGCTGAAATTCGCATTAGTGACCCTCAGCAGATGCAAATGTTTCTAGAAGAGGAAAATAACATGCTTAAATCTATGGTTGATAAAATTAAGAATTCAGGTGCTAACGTTCTATTATGTCAGAAAGGAATCGATGATATTGCACAACATTATCTTGCGAAGGAAGGTATACTTGCGGTTAGGCGTGTAAAAGAAAGTGACATGACAAAATTAACTAAAGCATCCGGTGCCAGACTGGTAAATAATATCGATGATCTCACATCAAAAGATCTTGGGTCTGCTGACTTAGTCGAAGAAAGAAAGGTTGAAACTGATAAATGGGTATTCATAGAAGGATGTAAAAATCCAAAAGCAGTAACTATTCTCATTAGAGGTGGCTCTCAAAGAGTTGTAGATGAAGCAGATCGTTCGCTTCATGATGCATTGATGGTATTAAAAGACGTTTTGGAAAAACCATATATAGTTGCTGGAGGTGGAGCACCAGAAGCTTATATTGCTACTCATATACGAAATTGGTCTAGTGGTTTGGAAGGCAGAGAGCAATTAGCAGTAATTAAATTTGCAGAAGCATTAGAAACTATACCAAATTCTCTTGCTACTAATGCTGGTATGGATCCAATTGATACAATGGCGGAGCTACGAGCAAAACAAACCAAAGGAATGAAATGGACTGGCATAAATGTAAAGAATACCAATGTCTTAGATATGTATAAACAAAACGTGTTAGAACCTGTTGTAATTAAAGAACAGATAATCAAATCTGCTATAGAAGCAGCTTGCATGATATTAAGAATTGATGATGTAATTGCATCAAGTAAATCAAAAGGTGGCCCGCCTGGAGGTGGAATGCCTGGAGGAATGGGCGGAATGCCTGGAGGAATGGGCGGAATGGGCGGAATGCCTGGAATGGATATGGATTAATTTTCAATTCCCCATAATTCTTTATTTTTATTGACCAAGCCTTTCAATTAGTTTTTTTGTATCGTTGATCCATAAACCTTCTAATAAAACGATTTATGATTATACAAAAATAAAACTAAAAATTTTGGTTAGAATGAGTAATATTGATGTGGTCTATACTTTGAACTTTTCAAGTATCATATTAGACCATTTCCTTCCACTACTTTTTAAAATATAACAATCAATATTCGATAGTAATTTTTCCATCATCTTTTTTTCATCCTCTAAAAGATCATATGCAGTTTTATTGTCTATTCTGATATATTTTATTAAATCGCTATATGGAGGAAATAGAAAAGCATCATCACTATTTTCTATCGCCCTTTGTAATGCTAAATCAACAGAAATTTTTTCAATTTCCTCTACTTTCTCTTCGTCATCGCCTTTTTCTAAAAAGAAAAGAGAATTGATTGTTGTTTTATCTTTAATTTTAGCGTCTTTTATAATATCGCTTATGTGATACTTGGGAGGTTTTATCTTTGATTGTCCAATTGTATTAATCGTAAAAATAGGTACATTGTGATCCGCTAGTTTGTGCATCAAACTCCTTCCAGTTTTTGAATGGACTAAACTTCTGATTCTCATGCCTTTTTTATCATTAATATCATCATTATCATAATGATGAGGTGATTGTGCTTCGACTGCTGTCTTGTATGTATGTGCACTAATTGTCATTGATTTTGGAAAGCATACAGCATTATTTGGCAAATTAATTATGGTCATGTCATCCGACAAAAAGTAATATCCCTGTTTTACACACTTTATTACAGTTGTTGTTTTTCCAGTATCTGGTGGGGCCGAAAGGAAAAATCCTTTTCCTGATGGAGATGACATGCATGCAGAGTGTAGAAGAATATATCCCTTGGAAAGAAAGAGAAATCTAAGAATAGGTTCTATTAGGTTCACGTATGTGACGTGTTTAGATTTTGATATCAATTCATTAATTGTTATCTCTATCTTGTTTCGGTTAAATCTTATTTGGAATTGGGCACCTGAAGAACCAAAATGTTCTGTATATTTTATTGTATATCTTGATTCTTGTGAATCGTAGTTATCTGTTATTAATTTCCTCGTTGCTCTAAATTTTGACATATCAGGATCTTTAGAGAAAGATCTTATTGTTAATAATATATCAGGATCTTCAAAATCTTTGGAATTGAAATATTCTAACTCTTGTAATTTTATTTCCGATTTAAC
>DATFCH010000001.1:0-3237 GCA_035253345.1 Nitrososphaeraceae archaeon | reverse complement strand
TTTTTTTTTTTTTTTTTTTTTAATAAAAAATCCTCAAACAATGTATTTACTAACAGTAAAAAAAACTCTCTCGAAAAAATTATTTTAGTTGCACTATTTTTACGATTTATTCTAAAGGTGTAAACACAATCCTCCATGGCTTTTTCGTCAAATCCTTTTTTTATTTTTAACTTTCAAATTTTTTTTGTTCTATTTCTTTATTTTATAATGTCATAGTTTCTAAAATTTTTGTTAATTTTGATGAGATGGTTCTGTTAATTTAAATTCTCCAGCGTTATCTTTTACTAAGTATCTAAAGATATAATTAATGTTACATTAGTAATTAGAGTTAGCAAATATTATACAGATTAAGTTACATACCCAATAGTTCGAAGCATACGAATAGTTATGGGACCAATAGGATTAGTATAATTTATATCATTTCCATTGACAGAAGTTAGGTTATTAAGAGTTACTTTTCTAGGAGCTTTAATTCTCATTAGGAAATCTTTAGTATTATTAAATGAAGCAAAATCTAAATGAGAAAATGAAGAGCCAGATCTGAAAGGTACTAGACTTGTTTCTATTATTATATTTTCTTCATTATCGGGAAATCTAAAAGCAATAGTGCCTCTATTAGTGCTATAATTAAACATTTTTCTAGCATCAAAATATTGAGGAGATTTAGCAAATACTCTAGTAAATTCTTCAATATTGGTAAAATTAGATTGAATATTTGAAAATCGATTAAGATTTTTAGTGATTTGATTTAATGAAGAGTTGTCGTGAGTTAATACTAAATATTTATCTAAAGCATATTCTTGAAAACCAGTAAAAAAAAAAGATCCATTAACTGCAGAATTGGTATTATAATTAAAAAAAGATGGAGAAGGAGTTAAGATACTTGGATTATCTGGATTTAAATAATCATCCCATGAAAATGTGAAACCTAACCCATGTAAAAATTCATGCACCAATACTAATTCAAAATCCACTTGATCTTCTTTAATTTCAGGATCTCCTCTAAACCAAAATATTTCATTATTGGAATTAAATCCAGCAGTAATATCAAAATAGCTAAATTCAGGTTGTTTAGATAATTGAAATTGCTTTACCAATGCTTGTGGATATAGCCTTTCTACTCCATCATCATCCATTAAATGAATAAGTCTAGTAGGTGATGCAGCACCAATCGGTTTTGGTTGACCTTCAGGACATCGCATAAAAGATTCACATAAGTTTACAAAACTAGCATTTACTAATATTGGAACTTTAAAATCGAATGTATTTGATACTATAGCTGCCACATTGTTAAAAGCTTTATTAGCTTTATCACAGAATGCTTTGCTTTGATCACAGTTAAGTAATATTTGAATATTTGCATAATAAATAGAATTTGTATATGCGAAAATATGATTAGTTAGTAATATAATTATGAATAAATTGTATTGAGGTTTGTTAAAAATTTTCATTTTGAAATTTTTTATACTTTGAAAATCTATTAAAAAGGCGTATTAGTGTTGTATTTATAAATTTTTGATAATTTATCGAATTACAATTTATTAGTAATTTAATAATTTGTATGCGAATTAAAAACCAGTAACTTTTTATGGTCGCAATAGAATTTATTCATTGTATTATTAATCAAACTCAAAAATTTAATAATTTATATGAAATAGTAACTTTTTATGGTCGCAATAGAGTTTATGCATGTTTCATAGTATTAATTATGGTTGAGAATAAATTATATACTTATTAGGAAAAAACTTTGTGTCTAAAAATGTATGTGATTTTCCTCAAAGAATGTTTATATTTATTTTCTACTATATAAATTTTCTATTGCAATCTTTGCATTGCTTTGTATGTATGTTTGTGTCGTCATATTTTCCACAATTTTTACAAGTGTAATCCTTTATTTTAAGGTTTATAGTTAAATTATGATTGTCAATTTCAACTTGATATCTTGATAATGCATCTTTCTCATCATTGGATAATGTTTTTTCGTATTCGATATCTTTATATTCAGTTGGATTCTGATTTATTAATGGTGTGTTTACACATTGATAAGATTCATAATTATCCAAAACTTTATTTATGTTATACAGATACTTTTGTTCTTTATAAGCAATTAAAAATCCCGCAAAACAACAATTACAGCAGCATATCAAAGGACAACAACAAACAGTTCCTAGCTTGTATAAACAATATTTTTTTTTATTGCATTTTTTCAAAAATCGATGACGAATAAATTTCGATTTATAATCAATGTTTAAATTATTCATTGCAGGTATGGATTTTAAAAATTTAACGTAGATTTATATATAAGATTTATTCGTATAAATTAATAATATTGTCGTATTGTTCGTATTATCGTTATTGTCTAATAGTTACATTTTATATAATACATAATTAAATAATTAATTGCAGATAATTTCGAATTAACATTCGATCATCAATTATAGAATTTAACACGTTCATAATTTCCCGAAATAATAATAACTACAGTATAAAATTTCAATTCATTTTCTCAAATAAAATATTTTTTTTTTTGCTCGTTATTAATAGGCGAAATAGTGGCGAAATTATGAAATTTTTTATTGCCGTGGCAAATGATGCTAGTCTTTAACTGCTCATTCAGATTTGTGATACTCCTTTTCAGACACCTGGAAATATTTTTTTTGGAAGGTTTACTTTGTACACTTTTTTTTAATTATGGGTATTTTGTTTGTTAATAGGCGAAATTATGAAATTTTTTATTGCCGTGGCAAATGATGCTAGTCTTTTAACTGCTAATTCATGATTGTGATACTCCTTTTCAGATACCTGGAAATATTTTTTTGGAAGGTTTACTTTGTACACTTTTTTTTATTGTGATATTTTGATCTTTAATAGGCGAAATTATGAAATTTTTTATTGCCTTGGCAAATGATGCTAGTATTTAATTGCTCATTCAGGTTTGTGATACTCCTTTTTAAATAACCGGAATATTTTTTTTTGTAAATTTTTACTATGTACAATTTTTTTTTTATAGAATTTTTTGTTCAAGTAGTTTTGTTAATAGTCGAAATTGTGAAATTTTTATTGCCGTGGCAAATGATGCTAGTATTTAATTGCTCATTCAGGTTTGTGATACTCCTTTTTAGATAACAGGAATATTTTTTTTGTAAATTTTTACTATGTACAATTTTTTTTTAATATGAATTTTTTGCTCAAGTTGATTTATTAATAGGCGAAATTATGAAATTTTTTATTGCAGTG